>CAMQXY010000137.1 GCA_947039005.1 uncultured Photobacterium sp. | reverse complement strand
GGTCAAAATATGAAAAAACCCGCGCTTGTTTGCGCGGGTTTTGAAATCTTTGGTGGTGTTTCCCACTCGATAGCAACCCGCGTGATCATGTCACGATAAGGAGGAGGGCTAAGAGAACTGAGAAGCGTGTTTTCATTTTATTAAAGACTTTAATGAATTTAGTTAACAAATGAATATCAAATAGACGGGCTATAGGTCAACTAAAAGTTGTGTTTTTTTTGTACTTTTCGTTAATGCGTAGAGCATTATGATTTAAATGGAGGGGAGATAATGATGTAAGTGTAAGTATTCACTTACTTATATTTCGGTGTTGGGTAATACATATGGTTAATAAGTATATAAATATATTTTATGGCTATTATTAAACTTAATAATTGGTACTAGTCTATATATTTATACATCAATAAATATATAGAGAAGATATATATAAAATTTAAATATATTAAAAGTGTATAATATTTACATTGTGAATTTTAAATTGAAAATAAATGATAATCTTTGAAATAAAAAGGTAATTTTATCTTATTTTATTAATGATTATTTTATTTATATTAAATTTGTTTTATCTTTTTTTTATCTTATATTATTGATTGTAATGTATTTATTTTTCTGATTAATGATTAAATAAGGGGTTGTTCATATTGTCTTATTTTCTATTATTAGTTTCATCAATCTATATGGTTAATACTTGTTGTATCCCAATAAGGGCATCTGAAGCAAACACTAAGACAGTAACAAATAATGTCTTAGTTAGTATGGCGTTGTGATGCACTAATAATAATTATATTTTTAAAGGTATACCATGAGCCGAACCACTACTTCAGTTTCTGCAGTTGATAATTATAGTATGGAAGCAACATTACGTAGTGTTGATCTTAATTTATTAACTGTTTTTGATGCTGTTATGCAAGAACAAAATATAACTCGTGCAGCACAAAATCTAGGTATGTCGCAACCTGCTGTAAGTAATGCGGTTGCGCGTTTAAAAGTGATGTTTAATGATGAACTTTTCATTCGTCATGGCCGTGGTATTCAACCGACACAACGCGCTAAACAATTGTTTGGTCCATTACGTCAGGCATTGCAGTTGGTAAAAAATGAACTGCCATGCTCTATATTTACGCCATTAACATCAAGCCGCACTTTTAAACTCGCAATTTGTAGCCCTTCAGATATGCGTTTTGCACCAACTGTATTATCGACCATGCGTGAACAAGCGCCTCATATTCAATTGCAATTAGAAGCTGAGTTAGACGCTGAACTATCACAAAAAATGCGCTATCAAGAAGTCGATTTTGTAATTGATTATGCACGATTTGATGAAGATGGTTTCTGTAGTACTGAACTATTTTGTGATGAACTAGTGGCTATTGTTGCGAATAATCATCCTCGCATTAGCGATGCTATTTCAGCGGATGAATTTAATTCTGAGATGCATGCTGTTCTAAAATCAGTATCAGATGTAAAAATGTTTGCTGATGATATTTATAATAACAGTGCGGAAAATTGTCAGGATGCTTATCAAGGTGCAAGTCTCAACGATATTATGTTTGTCGTGAGCCAATCTGAATTGATTGCTGTTGCGCCGCGCTGGTTAGCTGAGGCATCTGCTGAAAACTTACAAATTCAAGTGCTACCGCTACCATTTTCTAACGCTAAAATCACCGGTTACCTAAGCTGGCATGAGTCAACACAGAAAGATAAAGGTAATATTTGGATGCGCGATCAATTAATGGCTATTTGTGGTGATCTGACCAGCTAATTATTTGTTTAGCGATAAAATAAGGCCAGCATAAACGCTGGTCTTTTTATTTTCTTAAAGGTAGTAATAATACTGCTTAGGGATTTAAAACCGTGCTGCCAATATGGTTTTTATTTGTAATTAACATGGCAAATAAAACCACGTATTTTATTGCGTGGTTTTTTCGTTATAGCGCCATGTTATTTATAGATTCTTACACTTTTATCGTTTAGCTAAAAAGTCATTGTAGACAATAAGTAAGCAGGTATAGAGTGATAAGGATTATTAGAAACTATAATTTAATATGCATTATAGTTGGCTTTTCAAAGGCTGAATTGTAGACTGCATCTCTCAAATCAGCTTACAAGTGTAAGCTAAAAAAATAGAGTACTTATGGCACAACATGATTTCCATATTGTTCACCGCATTCGTCAGCAAATTGCGCGCTTAGGCGACAGTCCTGCTTTACGTCATCAAGTTGATGGTGAGTGGCAAGATATCAGCTGGAATAATTTTGGTGAAAAAATTCAACAATTGGCGTTAGCGTTACTAAATCAAGGTTTAGCAGTACAAGATAAAGTCGGTATTTTTGCTAATAACATGCCTCGTTGGACTGTTGCTGATTTTGCTTCGCTATATAATCGCTGTGTTACGGTGCCTATTTATCCAACTAATACACCTCAACAGACAGCATATATTCTTAATGATGCCAATGTAAAAGTACTGTTTGTTGGTGAGCAAGCACAGTTAAATATCGCTGTTGCTATTGCTGATCAGTGTCCAAATTTAGAGCGTATTGTCGCACTTACCGATGATGTTGAATTACCTCAACATCCTTTAGTTTGTCACTATGTTGATTTTTTAAAGACCGCTAGTTCAGAACATCAGTCCGAGCTTGATACACGTCTTGATGACTTAGCTATGGATGATTTACTGACGCTAATTTATACCTCTGGTACGACAGGTACCCCAAAAGGGGTAATGCTTGATTATGCTAATGTCGCGTCACAGATTATTGCCCATGATGAACGCTTAGCATTGGATGAAGGTGACACTTCACTGTGTTTCTTACCACTGTCACACGTATTTGAACGTGCTTGGACATTCTATGTATTGCACCGTGGGGTGATTAACTGTTATTTATCCGATACCAATAAACTCAAAGAAGCTTTGGTTACTGTAAAACCTAATTACATGTCAGCTGTTCCTCGTGTTTATGAAAAGATTTTCTCTGGTGTGCATGAGAAAGTCTCGCGCGCACCGTTCCATCGTAAAATGATCTTTACGTGGGCAGTGAATATGGGGGCAAGAATGTCACTTGCTCGCCAGCAATGTCGAGAGCCGTCATGGTTATTAACCAAGAGCTATAACCTTGCTGATAAAATGGTGCTATCTAAGTTACGCGCTGTACTGGGTGGAAACATTAAGTGTATGCCGTGTGGTGGCGCTAAATTAGATGCGGGTATTGGACGCTTTTTTCATGCGATGGGAATTAACGTTAAGTTAGGCTATGGCATGACAGAAACAACCGCAACGGTTTCTTGCTGGGATGATCGTTGTTTTAATCCTGACTCGATTGGTATGCCAATGCCAGGTGCTGAAGTTAAAATCGGTCAAGACAATGAAATTCTGGTTCGTGGTCCAATGGTGATGCGCGGTTATTATAATATGCCAGAAGAAACCGCGAATAACTTTACTGAAGATGGTTTCCTTAAAACCGGTGACGCAGGTTATATTGATGAGCAAGGAAACTTGTTTATTACTGATCGTATTAAAGAACTAATGAAAACCTCAGGGGGCAAATATATTGCACCGCAGGTGATTGAAGGCGCGATCGGTAAAGATCATTTGATTGAACAAATTGCTGTTATTGCTGATACTCGTAAATTTGTTTCAGCATTGATTGTGCCATGTTTTGAAACATTAGAAGAGCATGCGCGTGAACTTAATATTAAATATAAAGACCGAATGGAATTGGTTAAGCACAGTCAAATTGTTGAGTTAATTGAAAAACGAGTGATCGAACTTCAAAAAGATTTAGCTCGTTTTGAGCAAGTGAAAAAATTCACCTTATTACCAAAATCGTTTTCGATGGATAAAGGTGAGCTAACACCAACTCAGAAATTGCGCCGTAAAGTGATTCAAGATCGTTACCATAAAGAAATTGAACATATGTACGAAGAAAGCCATAAAAAAGCGCAACAAAAAGACGACTAAGTTGTTTTTTGCTTAAATTTAAGAAAGAAGCCTTATTGGCTTCTTTTTTTTTGCTGACACAAAGAGCGATATGCTGGTTTATTACTTGATAGTAGTGGTTGGTGGTACCGTGTTAGCAAATGGTTATATAAAACATTAACAATTCCAAACCCGATAGATAAAAACCGTAAATTCCTATTTTACTCTAGTAATGAATGCTACAAAAGCGTTAAGGTTGTTACGGTTATTCACACTTGTTATTACAACTGTGATAAACATAGCATGAGTATTCATGTCTTTTATTAGGCTAAAAATAAGCCCTAACTATGTTTCATCGATCTGGAGACAAAATATGGAAATGTTGTCTGGCGCAGAGATGATCGTTCGTTCGATGATCGATCAAGGCGTTAAGCATATCTTCGGTTATCCCGGAGGCTCGGTACTTGATATTTATGACGCTTTGCATGAAAAAAGCGATATTGAACATGTGCTAGTACGTCATGAGCAAGCGGCTGTTCATATGGCTGATGGTTATGCTAGAGCTACTGGTGATGTTGGCGTTGTGCTTGTCACATCAGGTCCTGGGGCTACCAACGCGATTACTGGTATTGCTACCGCCTATATGGATTCAATTCCGTTAGTGGTGTTTTCGGGGCAAGTGATGAGTAACTTGATTGGTAATGATGCTTTTCAAGAGTGCGATATGGTCGGTATCTCGCGTCCAGTGGTTAAGCATAGCTTTCTAGTGACAAAACCTGAAGATATCCCTACGATTGTCAAAAAAGCCTTTTATATCGCCGCTAGTGGCCGTCCAGGGCCGGTTGTAGTCGATATCCCTAAAGATATGCTTAATCCTGCTGAAACCTATCCATATCAATATCCACAATCAATTTCATTACGTTCATATAATCCAACAACGCAAGGTCATAAAGGCCAGATTAAGCGTGGCGTAAAAGCCTTATTAGCGGCTAAACAACCTGTGTTATATGTGGGGGGTGGTGCTGTTATGTCCAGTTGTAGTGAGCAACTGATTACGTTAGCTGAAAGTTTACATATTCCGGTGGTTAATACCTTAATGGGGCTTGGTGCTTTTCCGGGAACGAATGAAAAATGTTTAGGTATGTTAGGTATGCATGGCACTTATGAAGCTAATATGGCGATGCATAATGCTGATTTAATTTTTGGTATCGGGGTTCGATTTGATGATCGTACCACTAATAACCTTGAGAAATATTGCCCTAATGCCACTATCATGCACATCGATATTGATCCTTCATCGATATCAAAAACGGTTGCAGTCGATATTCCTATTGTAGGCTCTGCTGATACTGTGCTGACGTGTATGATTAAGCTCATTAACGAGCAAGACGGTCTTGATAATCAAGTGGCATTACAACCATGGTGGCAACAAATCTCAATATGGCGTCAACGTCAATGTTTACGTTATGACACCACCAGTGGACGGATTAAACCGCAACAAGTGATTGAATCGTTATATCGTCTTACTGACGGTGATGCGTATGTTACCTCTGATGTGGGTCAGCATCAGATGTTTGCCGCTTTGTATTATCCGTTCGATAAACCACGCCGTTGGATTAATTCTGGCGGGCTTGGCACCATGGGGTTTGGGTTACCTGCGGCAATGGGGGTTAAATTTGCATTGCCAGATGCTGAAGTGGTCTGTGTAACGGGTGATGGCAGTATCCAAATGAATATTCAAGAACTCTCTACTGCATTGCAATACGATATTCCGGTAAAAATAATCAATCTCAATAATCGATTCCTTGGCATGGTAAAACAATGGCAGGATATGATTTATCAAGGTCGTCATTCCCAGTCTTATATGGATTCTGTGCCTGATTTTGCTGCAATAGCAGAAGCCTATGGTCATGTAGGCGTGCGTATTTCTGATCCTAAGCTGTTGGATCAGCAATTAGAGCAAGCATTAGCATTGAAAGATAAGTTGGTCTTTATTGATATCAGTATTGATGAAACTGAGCACGTATACCCAATGTTGATCCGTGGTGGTGCCATGAGTGATATGTGGTTAAGTAAAACGGAGCGAACTTAATGCGTAGAATTATTTCAGTATTACTTGAAAACCAGCCCGGAGCGTTATCGCGGGTCGTTGGGTCATTTTCTCAACGCGGTTATAACATTGAATCATTAACGGTTGCACCGACTGATGATCCTACATTGTCACGCTTAAATATTACCACTCATGTTAAAGATGAAGCGGCGTATGAACAAATTGAGAAGCAACTGCACAAATTAATTGATATTTTAAAGGTCAGCAATATTACTGAATCTGATCATATCGAACGAGAATTGCTACTGGTAAAAGTAAAAGCCAGTGGTTTTGCACGTGCTGAAGTTAAACGTACCGCTGATATATTCCGTGGTCTCATTGTTGATGTAACCAGTCAGATTTACACCATTCAATTAGTGGGTACGGGAGGTAAATTAGATGCATTTTTAGCGGCGGTAGGTGAAGCGACCGAGATCATTGAAGTTGCGCGTAGTGGTGTTGTTGGCCTTGCTCGTGGTGAGCGTGCTTTAAAAGCATAATCGTGCATATTAAACAAAAACCCATGGCATTAATGTGTCATGGGTTTTGTTATTTTATTACCTTATCTTATTAAAACTAGAGATAAGGACTTACTGAACTAACTGCATTTTTTGAGTGATTATTCATGATCGTTTGTGCAAGTTCAATATCACGATCTAAGACCGCTTTCATTAACGCTTCATGTTCACCATCATCATGATAACGATTTTTACTATCACGAGATTGACTTAACCAGATATGACGATAACGTTTAAGTTGTTCATAGATATCAAGGTAAAGATCCAGTAATACTGGCGAATTACTGCCTGATAAAATAGCAATATGAAAATCGCCATGACGTTGCTCCCATTCGGAGAGATCAGCGTTATCAGAGGTTGGGTTAAGGCGGCTTAATTTATGGTAACTAGTGAGGATACTAAGTTCCCAAGCTTCATCACCTTGTAAAATCGCTTTTTTTAATAATTCATGTGAAATTAATTGATGAGCATTAAAAAGATCGGTGAGTTCTTCCACCGAAACAGGAGCCACCCAGCACCCTTTTTGTGGCGCAAATTTAACATACTTTTTCCACGATAATTGGACTAATGCTTCACGAATAGGGGATGCGCCAATTTGGTAATGTTCTTTTAAATCGGCAACCACAAGTTTTTGTCCAGGAGTCAATTTTCCAAGTAAAATATCTTGTCGTATGACTTCCATGATTTTATTCGTTTGCGTAGGACTGGACACGGTTTTCCTCTTTGTTGTTATATTTATTCGACACTATACAAATAGAACTTTTGCTGGAAGTCATTGGTGTATTAGTACCTATTTAACAAGGAGTATAACTGGGTTTGTTTATTGCTTAAACAGTAAATAGAGAGAGAAACAATGATTAAAATAGATTCGTGACGGGAATGTAACTATTGCGGGGTATTGATTTATAAAATAATTAAGACGGAGTCTTTTAATTATTAGTAATTTATAAATATTGATTATATTGTAAATAAAACAGAGATTATGGTGGCTATAGCGATGATATATTATCAACAAATAAAAAGGGAGCCTAAGCTCCCTTTTTTAATGCCTGTTTACGAACAATTATAGTACGTGAACAGATGCAGTATTGGTTGTGCCTGAAGCAACAAGTGCACCAGAAACCATTACTACGATATCGCCTTTAGCGCCAAGACCAGTTTCTAACGCTAGTTCTTTACCACGAAGGTAGAATGCGTCAGTGCTGTCAATTGACTCAACAACAACAGGTGTAACACCTTTAGAAAGACATAGCTGTGCTGCTGTCTTAGTATTTGTTGTTACAGCAAGAATACGTGCTGTTGGGAAGTACTTACGGATTGAACGTGCAGATTTGCCTGCTTCAGTTGCAACGATGATTAGCGGAGCATTTAGCTTCTCTGCTGTGTCAACTGCACCTTTACATACTGCTTCAGTGATACGTAGGCGTGGGCTATCTAGACGTGAACCTAGCTCAGCTTTAAGTACTCGGTCTGTACGTGCACAGATTTGCGCCATGATAGTTACAGCTTCGATTGGGTACTTACCCTTAGCTGATTCACCAGAAAGCATTACTGCGTCAGTACCATCCATGATTGCGTTAGCAACATCACCCGCTTCTGCGCGTGTTGGACGTGGGTTCTTGATCATTGAATCAAGCATTTGTGTTGCAGTGATAACTACTTTACGAGCGCGGTTACACTTCTCGATCATCATCTTTTGAGCAAAGATAACTTCTTCAACTGGGAT
>CAMQXY010000136.1 GCA_947039005.1 uncultured Photobacterium sp. | reverse complement strand
ACCCTTCTTTGCCATCAAAATTATTCCAGCAATAATCATTGTGGTGCTAAGTACTCTCTGTTGGCACTTTATCAGCATACCTTCAGCCTTAAATATGGCAGCGTTTCATACCGCGATTATTTTTGTTGCTACGATTGTTGCTATCGTTATTAATGTATTACCAACCGGTGCCGTTGCCATTATTGCGGTTTCCGCTTATGCACTGCTTCATGCCGGCGGAGAAACGTCCGCAAAAGCCGCGATTATGGCGGCCACCAGCAATTTTAATAACGTTCTTATTTGGCTGATTGTAATTGCATTTATGATTGCACGTGCCTTTGCAAAAACAGGATTAGGTAAACGCATAGCCCTTATTTTACTAAGTTGGTTTGGTCAATCCTCTTTACGTATAGCTTATTGCTTAGGTATTGCTGATTTTCTTATCGCACCCGCCACACCCAGTAATACAGCTCGTTCAGCAATTATCTCCCCTATTGCCGACTCACTTGCGAAAGTCATCAACAAAGATGACCGCAAATTGGGTCAATACCTAATCTCTTCGGTAAGCGCAATGAACGATGCATCTGCAGTTGGTTTTCAAACAGGATTTGCAGGTAACCTCGCCTTAGTAGGTATTGCCGCTTCAGTGGCTGGCATTAATATGACCTTCAGTCACTGGGCGCTATATTTACTGCTACCAGCAGCGATTTTATTGCTAACAATGCCATTTATCTTATTTAAGTTTATCGACCCAGATACCAAACACACGCCACAAGCCCCCGCTTATGCAAAACAAGCATTATTGCATTTAGGTCCAGTGAGTCTTGCTGAATGGAAATTAATCGCGGTTTTTATTGCATTAATTATTATGTGGGTTGGCGGACAGTCACTTCATTTACATTCAACAACATCAGCATTTATCGGTTTATCTGCACTATTAATATTGGGCGTTTTAAATTGGGATGATGTCAAATCGGAAAAAGGCGCATGGGATACGCTGATTTGGTTTGCCGTATTAATGGGATTAGCAAGCCAACTAAAAAAACTCGGTTTTACGGCTTGGGTTGGACATGGTGTATCAGATTTAATTAGCCAATATATGGGTCATGCAAGTCCAACCCTTATTTTGATTGTAATGATGATTTTCTACCTAATTACAGCCTACTTTTTTGCTTCAGGTACGGCAAAAGTTGTCGCTTTAGGTCCGGTTATTATCGGTTCATTAATAGCATTAGGTGTTAATCCGCTTATTTCTATTTTAGCCGTTGCTGGTATTACTAATATTGGATGTAACCTAACGACTTATAGCCATGCTCGCAACCCATTACTTATGGGCTATCAATATCATAACGATAAACAGTGGATGAAAATAGGCTTTATTATCTCTGTTGGCGGTGCAATCATTTTTATGGCTTCAGGGCTTATCTGGTGGTCAGTTCTAGGATTAATGTAACGCTCTAATACCGATTGCTCGATCTAATAAGCCCATACGTTTTACTTGCCAAAAGTAATCACAGTATGGGCTTTATCTTTCACCAAAAAATCCCAATGATAATCGACTCACGATTCATTCACTATCTTGCTATAATTGTCTTTCTCTGCAATGTCCGAAATTCATGTTTAGCTAAATGGCTATCCATTGACGCTCGCAATAATTTATACAATAAAATTGAACCATCAATTTCTTCTTTACGATTAGTTAAACTCTCAATGTTCAATCCCAACGGCAAATCATATTCAACCACCGCATCTAAGATTTGATTGAGGCTATTGCAGCACATTTTAATCGATTCATGTAACGGATTGGTCGCATTAAGAATACGTAAACTAGTTGCTTCCGGCACACTCACACCTAACCACTCTATAAATTCTAATGTTTTAGCACTGCCACAAGGCGAAAACGTTAATAGAATACGCTGTGGTTTAAGTCCATCCTGCTTACATTCAATCGCATAGCGGGTCAAAATATCAATCGTTGCTTGGGTGTCATAAATCGCTTGAGAGATAAAGAAATTACATCCTTGCTGATATTTTTCAATTAGCCGCGCATGCTCATTACCTTTTTTAGCATGGCGCTCAGCGATCATAATACCGCCAGTAAAAAAGTTATTATTATTTTCAGCCAATGCTTGATAAGCCGTAGATAACGGTAACGACACTTCATTCTTAGCCGATGGGCTGCCAACCAGCACAATGTCACGTACTTGATACTCATGCCATGCTTCATTTAACCACTCATCAAAAGCTTCGGTTTCTGATTGCACCACACTTTTATAAGTGATCACTGGGCGGCCTGTTTTCTTATTCAACAGTGAAGAATAATAACGAGGATCATGAGTCGATTTAAACGGAAATGGACGCGGTTTTTTAGTCCGTGAAACTTCATCTTGAATGTCGTAAACAATCAAGCCATCAATAGCGAGATCTTTAATACGATTCACTAATCGATCAGCAATGCCTTCTACTTCATCTAAAGGCGTATTGGTTTTAGGCGGGGTTGTTCCTATAAAATAGACCCCACGTGTAATATCGTTATAACGCACACGTAGTTCAGATTCTGTATTTGTCGCGAATTCTTGATTTACCATTAATAATCACTTCCATGTGTAGTAGCAGGTTCTTCAGCACAATCATTAATCATACGACCTACTATGACAAATATTCTCTAACCAAAACTAAATAATGTTTAGTTTTAGTTAACATCTGTAGTTAAACATCCTTGTATTAAAACTATTATAACTTCCAATAAAATACTAATTACTTTGGAGTATAATTTAGTCTGTTTTTCAATCGACCTACTTTCAGTTGTACCTAATCACTACGCATAAATCAAAATATATTCGGTTTATTTTCAATCATATAAAATCACAAACAGGTCTGATCTATCCATGATAAGTAGTCTACTGAGCCATTAGTAATCGGTAACTGGATAATTTCAGGTGTTTCATAATGGTGATGGTGTTCTATTACAGCTTTCACCTGCTCAAACAATATAGTTTTAGTCTTAATAATGATTTGTTGCTCTTGATCGCAGTTAATCTTCTGTTTCCAATGGTAATAGCTTTTAATCGGTATCACTTGAATACATGCCGCTAAACGCTGTTCAAGTAATGCATTAATGATGGTTTGACCATTTTCATCATCTGAAAACGTAGTAACGATGACACAATAATCTGTCATTTTTTCATCCTGTTATTGAACATATTTCATGGAAAATTAATACCTACAAGTATATCTACGCCGTAAAATTGGCAGAGATAGCCATAAAAATGCAACTTTAAGCAAAAATAGTTGTAGGATAGCGATCCAGTTATCAAAAATATAATGTATACTAGCCGCAACTCAATACCTATTCATCGTAAACACTACGATTTAGTGTATTGCGAGTGTAAATACAAAGGTAATGAAATGAATTTAAACGAAGAGCTTCAAAATCTTAACAACCGTATGGACAAGTGCCAGCGTAAACTTGCTGCTGCTATTCAACGTGATGACAAAGTCATCATCAAGCAGTTTAAAGATGAGCTTCTTAGCCTTAACAAAAAAGCGCAAAACGTTAAACACCGTAAGTCATCAGAAGTAAGTGGCAAAAGTAAAGATGTTAAATCTCTTGCTTTTAATCGTGTGTTAACAAAAGCAGAACAAGCTGACATGGGTAAACTGAAAAAATCAGTAAAAGACCTTGTCGTTGTTCACCCAATGACGGCACTTGGCCGTAGTATGGGCATCAAGGCTGTTACAGGTTTCGCACCTAAAGCATTCTAATATCTGTTTAATAAGATCACTTATAAACAAATATTGCCGACTAGGCATAAAAAGATCGTCAATATGACGATCTTTTTTTATATCAACAATATCGCTATACCTCAAATTTAATACTTCTTAATATATAATCTGAGGTAAAATATATTTCTTTCATCGATATTTGGGCTTTCAAATGGAAAAATTAATGCCGTATATGGCAAAATTCGCATTTGGTTTATCTATGATCATGTTTGTTGTTGGTGGTGTATTAGCACTCGTTGCACTGTACAACCACTTTTGATCAAGCATTGATTACAATCGTAAACCACCGTCAATTTCGAGTACCCTGCCGGTGAAATAGTCATTTTCAATAATGAATCTCACCGAATGGGCGATCTCTGTTGGATCACCAATGCGTGCTAACGGTATCATCGCTAACATTCGCTCAATCGTATCGTCATTAATTTGTGCCGCCATTGGTGTATCAATAAGCCCCGGAGCGATTGCTGCAACGCGAATGCCATATTGACCCAATTCTCGCGCCCAACCCACAGCCATAGTGGTTACAGCGGCTTTAGAAGCAGCATAGTTTGTTTGACCAACATTTCCTGCACGAGCAGCACTGGATATATTGATAATAACGCCTTTGGTTTCATTCTCAATCATCCACTTAGCCGCTTCTCTACCACATAAGAATGTGCCAGTGACATTAACATCCATCACTGTTTGAAACTGCTCTAATGACATTTTACTGATGCCAGTATCCGTTTTTTTCACCAACAGACCGTCATCAAGAATACCAGCATTATTAATTAACGTATCAATATGTCCAAAATCTTCAACAATATTTAAAAAGGTCTGCTCAATTTCAACTTCATTAGTCACATCAGCCTCATAAATACGCGCCATACTATTTAGCATATGGCATTGATCTTGCGTTTTTCGTAACCCTTTCTTATTCACATCAATTAAGGCAAGTTGCGCCCCCATTTGTGCAAGCGTTACAGCCATCATTTGCCCTAGCCCTTGGCTTGCTCCCGTAATGACGACAACACTATTCTCAATGTCCACGTTAATTAGCTCCTAAATCTGTTTTATAAATATATCCAACGCACTGATTAACATTAACAACTCAAAAAAAATGGATAAAGCACAACACCGTTTCATCATTCGTGTAATTAAAGTAAATTAGTTAATGGATTTTCTTGTTGGTGCCATAAAGGCGTAAATAAACTATCAACCAGTCGGTTATCAACATCTGAAAGAGTCTTATACAACCACTTTGGTTGACCGTCTTTCTCGATTAAGCGTGCTCTAATGCCTTCTTTAAATTCACCCACTAATCCACATCGTACTGACAATGATAATTCCATCACAAAACATTCAGCTAAGGATGCTTGTCGATATTGATGTAGTTGTTGAAAACAAATATGGGCTGATAATGGACTACCATCAACCAAGGCTTGTTTCGCATTTTCAAGCCAACGTCCGAGACCATCAATCGCATTAATTTGTTCATAAACAATATCAAGCGTTGGTGCAACACATGCCGCTTGAATCTGTGGAAAATAGGGAATCATTTGACTCGGTGGACGCTGCCTCTCTGAATCTGTTGCCATTGCTGTTAACATATCAGTGATGACTGTAGCGACTTGGTTTGCTTCCGTCTGCTGCCAAGGATAATGTTTTAATTGTTTGATTAAACGCTCACGATCATTATCAACAATAAGATAATCAGCTATGGCTAAATCCAGCGCATCACTCGCATTAACATCAGCACCCGTTAAACCTAAAAATAAACCGATACCAGCAGGTAACTGATTTAAAAACCATGTTGCACCGACATCTGGATATAAACCGATCTTCACTTCTGGCATCGCAAGCAATGCTGATGGGGTAACAACACGATGACTTGCACCAATGAATAACCCAAGCCCCCCACCCATGATCAACCCATTCCCCCAAGCAATAATAGGCTTAGGATAATTGTGAATAAGGTGATCACAACTGTATTCAAGCGTAAAATAATCAATTAAAAAAGGCTTTGCTAAATAGCTTTGTTCATTATTACTGCGCCTAATGTAATCATCAATCGTCGGTGCAATAGTTTGCTCAACGGCTGTAATAGCAGGATCATTTTCTAGCGCATAATAAAGTGCACGAATATCAGCACCGGAACAAAAAGCTTTTTTACCAACAGCTTGAATAATCACACTGACAATATTTTCATCATGCTGCCAATGCAATAATTGTTGTTCAATCGTTTTAAGCATTGTCAGTGTTAATGCATTCAATGAGGATTCATTGTCTAACTCCAGCACCCCAATTGCATGACCACTACTACAACGAATTTCAAATATATCTACTTTTCCAGTCATCCCTAAACCTCTTTTAATAATCCGTATAATTAGCAATAATATGCTATATTATTGCCTCTAGTTAGCTGATAGTTAAGAAATAGTGTTGAAAACAGAGTTTTCAGTTTTATTACTCAGAATACAAATAGCAAAAATATTTAACCATCATCTTATCCACAATAAAGATAAAATCACTATTTCTTATATTATCAAAGTGTTAAATACAACGACCTTAAGAACTAACAAAAAAATACCGAAATTAGCAATCACCATCGCGACGCATACGTGCATCAACTTCAAGCTCAGTAACGGCATCCCATAATGACTTCTCACGTATACGTTGGCGTTCCAAATGCGAATTAATACCATCAATGACATTTTGTTCCATAGGACCTAAATAATTATCCACAGAATCAGTAACAATAATTCGGAACTCTTCCATCGTGGGTAAACGATGATTAGACTCTTCAAAATCATCAAAGATATCAGTCACTTTCCCTGACATATCACGTTTTATATTTTCAAATTCTAAACTATCCATATAAACCTCTAGATCAAATAAATAATGATACATAAAAGCGATCGATTAGGATCAATTACCATATTTCATCTATTGTATTAACCTCTCATAAACAGACAGTAACTATACAATGTTAGTTATATCAATTAATTAATTAAACATAATCATATTAATCTACACTGTATTTATTCATAATAAATTTCTTAATTAGTATAGCTGTCATATGTAATATAAAAATGAAAACTCAGTGACAGAAAAATAAGGATATGAGACTACATTGAAGATTCTAAATAGCATTACGCTTGCCTCCTTCGCTTTGCCATTGTGTATTTTCTATACGACAGCTATTTATGCTGCACCTATTATTGAAAACCAACCAAAAAAAAGTGACAGCGTAACCAATGTTTCACCATACGCTGATCCCTTAGTAGTCGCGCCCACTAACGACACATCAAGTAACATGAAACAATGGCTTGATGATTCCCAGCAGTCTATGAGTGATTCGGTACACAATGTGGGTGAATACATTGATACAAGTCTAGCCAAGGATGATGATAAAACAAAACTCACTAATAACAGTTATCTACGTATTCGTAATCGGTCGATATATTCACACCGCGGACAATTAAAAAATGAATTCAAAGTTTACTTTAAACTCGATTTACCGCATGTAAAGCGTGATTGGAAGCTGATTATTGATTCAGAACCCAGTGATTATGACAGCCTTGAAAGTAAGCAACGTGGAATAGCTTCTGGCAGTAAAACTCAAAATGGTGACACTATTGGTGGTTTTCGACTTCAAGACGCACAATTTGGCAACTGGACATCTGATTTTGATATAGGCATTAAACTCAAATTACCTCTCAACCCCTTTACTAAAGTTAAATTGTCACGAGTTGATAATATTAGTAAAAATTGGACAACACAGTTTGACCAAGAGCTCTTTTATTATCATTCAAAAGGCCTTGGTTCTCTTACTCAAATGAATGGGTTTTATGCAATTACCGCCGATCAAAAAAATATATTCAGAACCACGACCAGTGCTCAATACTTACAAGATGATGATAAATGGGAACTCGTACAGCAACTTGATATTTACCAACGTGCAACTGAAAAAGACTTATTTGAATACTCAATGGGAATAAGTGCCGATACTGATGAGATAAAAGAAGTCTCCAACTATTGGATATCTGCTGAATGGAAACGTCGAGTATACAGACACTGGTTGTATCTTGCTGCCCGACCACAACTTGAATTTCCACGTGAATACAATTACCACGCCAACCCTAGTATTATGTTTGAAATTGAAATGTTCTTTTCTAAAAATCGCCAAATTGATGAATTAGGACGTTATATTCCAAAGCCCGTCAAACAACGCACTAAATAAAAAAACACCGTTAAGCAATGAAGTCATCCTTCACTGCTTAACGGTATTAGTTAGTTAATACTTTTATTATTTTTTCTGATGCGAAATCGGCATTGTATCGTTAATAATTACTGGACCTAAACCGTTCACACAACGCTGATAACCTTTTTTCCAACCTTCAACATACTTCATCTTTTCGACCCCCTTCATATCATCCAGGATTGTCTTTGATGGTTGCCATTGATTTTTCAGCGCATCTTTACAACCATCGTTATAACCATGTTGAATAAATTGCTCACTGAGAGTAAGAGGTTTAGCTGTTTGAGTTACTACTGTTTTTACCGCAGGAGTTGCAGTTGCAG
>CAMQXY010000135.1 GCA_947039005.1 uncultured Photobacterium sp. | reverse complement strand
CTTAACTGGCAAGACGTTGGCAATATAATAGTGCCCGTAATTCCATATTTTCTGCTTCTAAAGCCACAATTTGTTTGTGTGCCTCTGTTCGCATATCTTCATTTGTTGTGCGTGTTTTCTCAAAAATATCACTCAGTGCGCTAAATAATTCTTCACCTGCAAGAAGCATTTCTTTACCCGTGATTTCAATCTTATAAGAACGTAATAAATCACGAATATAAAGGGTCAAATCACCTTTTGCTCGACCTATTTGGCGATCAATTAATGGGCAAGTGTGGGGGTAGGCGAAACCTGACATAATTTTTTACCTTTAAAGTAAAATATCCATAATCATATAATTGTTATAAACCTCCATGCCTATAAGTTGATTTTCGCTTACATATTGTATTTGATCAATATGTGCACAATAAGTTTGCTAAAAAATAGGTTATTGGTGAAAAGTTGTTTGTTTATAAAACGTTGATGGGAGATTTTTTATTGATATGTTGGTAGGAGTACAAGTTCATTAAGCCGCAACATCATTGTGGTTGATTGATTTATTATGTTTGTCTTTTGGGGATAATATTAGTGTAAATATTAAGAATGGATGAATTTAAAAAGAGAGCTATCGGAATAGCTCTCGAAACAGGGTTAATCAATTAACTGATATTCACGGCGTAAAATATCAATAATTTCTGTTTTAGGATCTTGGCTTAGCGTAATTGGCTTACCTGTAATTTTTTCTGCAATACCGGTATAGATTTTAGATATTTGCATTAATACGTCTTGAGGAAGATCGTTATTTGCGGCTAAAGCAAAACGTTCAGGCATACGCTCTTTATTTAATAGAATATCTGGATCTGGGAAATAATTTAATAAAACTTGACGGAAATCTTCTTTCGAGTTTTCAACAATCTGTCCATCGCGGTATGCCGCGCCATCCCAAATGCGTGATGAATCAGGGGTGCCAACTTCATCCATATAAATCAATTTTTCATTACCGTTAGCATCGGTAACATAACCAAACTCAAATTTAGTATCGACAAAAATTTGGTCTAATTTTGCTAATTCGTCACTAATGACATTAAAACCATCGGCTAATAGTTTTTCATAGTAGCTAATATCGTCGGTATTATGGAAATTAAAGGCTTGATAGTTATTGATGAGATCTTCACGAGTAACATTGACATCATCTGCTTCTGGGACATTAGGAATGCCTTTTAGAATACCTTTGGTGGACGGCGTCATCAGTAGTTGTGGTAATTTTTGATCTTTTTTTAACCCTTCAGGCAGTTGAATACCACAGAATTGACGCTCTCCTTGATTGTATGCTCGCCACATTGAGCCAGTAATATATTGGCGACAAATTGCTTCCACCATTACCGGTTTGGCTTTTTGTACTATCCATACAAAAGGGTGGGGAATATCAAGAATATGGCTATCAGCTAACCCATTATCTTTAAATAGTTTAAACCAATGGTTTGAGATTGCATTGAGTGCCGCCCCTTTACCTGGAACACCTTTTAAGCCACCTTCACCATGCCAAATACAGTCAAATGCAGAGATACGATCACTGATGATCATAATTGCTAATGGCGCATCAGGTTGAACATTGTAGCCTTTTTGTTGAATAAGACGACGACTATCTGCTTCTGTTAGCCAATAAACTGAGCGTACTTTTCCGCTGTGAACGGGTTTGTCGGTACGGATGGGAAGGTCGTCATTGACGGCAAGAACTTGATCTGCAAGGCTCATGGTGAAATTCCTATTTCAAAATGATGACATCGAAATACAGAGTGTTCAAGATAGAAGTCACCTCAATCACTCATCTTATTGAGCATAATACTCGGTTCATTCTTGGACTACCAGTAAAAAAGCAAACGATTGCTTTTTGTGGGTGTGATGGTCGAAATGTAAAGTACAGTGGCAAAGTACCATACTTTACAAAATTAAAAATAGACTGATAGGGATTAAAAACGTTGATAGAATGCATGTAAATCACGTGGTGTAATATAAAACATATGCAATAGCCATTGTTTGGCATCGTCAATATTGAACCATCCTGGGGTCAATTGGAAATGACTCCAGTTAGTGATGACATGTAAAGCACCATCATAACTTGGTGCAAGCTCAAATAAGATGACTATTGCGATGATTTGAGCAAGGCTAATAAAGGGTTTAGTAAAAGCAAATGGCTTGAGAGCGGTACCAAATGATTTTTTTAAGCGTTTGTTTGCAAGATCTACGCTGTATATTTCATCTAATGCTAAATGTATGATGCCGCCAAGTAATACAAACCCGCCAGCTAACCAGCTATCTATTGCACTGCGACTAAGCAGCACGCAAATATGCACACAACATAAAGCAATTAGGGTAATAAAAGCAATTGAATGGCATGCGCCACGGTGAACTGTGTAACGATCAAATATCGCTTTACCAAAATAGCGAATAGCAACGAATAGTGACATAACGTAAAGAATAAGTTCTAACATTGCCACTTGAGTATAAATATGACTGACGAGCAAAAAACAACAAAATCCGGCCAATAATGTAAATAAGGCTTTCATTGATGTTGAATGATTTGAATCAATGTCAGGTAAAAGCCCACCAATGGTACCAAAAAAGGTCATCCATAGTGCAATACTGGGGCTAATATGACCAGCAGATAAAAGCGTTGTTGCCGTTAAGCCACTAATAATTGCAGCCACTGAAAAATGGGTTGAAAAGTTTGCCAAGAAAAATTAATTCCAACTGGATACATATACAGGTATTTATCACTGTTAGTTATCATAGTTCAACATTTATCACACTTTTAGTGTAATTTATGAAAAGAACTGAGTGAAAAATAATCATTTTAGGGTTTTGTTGTGATTAAAGTGAATAAATTGCTCATTAAAAAATGGCATGTAAAGTTAAGTATAGTAGCCGCATACTATTTAAAAGGATACGGCTGCTAGTGGCAGAAGATGTTTTGATTAGTTAGTAATTAGTGCTGAAATAATACCGATGATACCCCCAAAGACCCCACCCCAAATAACCAGCCAACCAAGGTGCTCACTGATCATCTTTTGCACCATTTCTTTGACCATTTTAGGCGTCAATTCATTTAAACGCTGATCGATAATATCTTCAATTTTACTTTCAATATCATGCAATGTTTCAGGTTTGATTAACTGCTGTTTAAGTGCCGTTTTGAAATCATCTTGTTGGCTGATATTGATTACAGACTCTTGCATTTTTGCAATGAATGGCTCTCGTAAAGGTTGCATGGCTTCTGGACCACCCATCATGGTGATCATGCCACCAAATGATGAATTCATAATTACATCTAATAATGAATCAAAGGTGGGTGCAAAGTTAATTTTGCTAATAATAGGTTGCATATCTAATGTGGAAGCTTGACTGTCATCTTGATTCAAAAAGCGACTGATATTTTGTTCTGTGAAAAATTGTTCCATCATTAATGCTTTTATAGCGGCTTTAAAGGCTTCAAAACGAGCAGGAATAACACCTGAGCCATAAAGTCCGGGTACTTTTTCAAATAACATATAAATAGCAAGCCAGTTGGTTAATGCTCCCGAAAAGGCAAATAAGCCACAGTAAAGAATAATATGTTGATTGCTAATATAACCAATGAATAAAAGTAGAAGAGAGAGGGCATTAGTCATGAAACTTTTGTTTTTTAACATGTGCTTAGTTCTTAGTAGTTATAACACCGATAGGTACGGTCATAGGGTGGTCAGTTAATAGCATTTAGCCATTCATTATTGTGCCAAATTCTAACAATAGAAACAGACCAACGCTACATTTGCGTTTGTTTACTTCAATAGTGGTTTGCGATTTAAACTTCACATGGCAATTGTTATACTCGCTGGTTATGCATTTATTGTCTTACTGAGTATTTTTAATGACCCGTTTTACTGCTGAACAAACTGCTTTTATTCATCATCAGTCAGGCAACGCGTTGTGTGTGGCTGGCGCTGGAACGGGTAAAACAACGACGTTAGTGGGTGTTGTTGAGCATAAATTGCAAACCATAGCGGCGGATCAGATGCTGGTATTAATGTTTAACCGTGACATTCGTACTGATTTTAAAGCAAAGTTAGCGCAAATTCCGTTGGCAGAGCGAGTTCCTGTTCATACTTTTCATAGCTTTTGTTTTCAGTTATTAAGACAATCAGGGTATTTATCGGCGACAGGTTATCAAATTGATTTTAACAATGGTGATAGTGATAAAACCATTGCTAAACTTGTATTACGACAAATGGCAGCTCAAGAAAAGTCATATCAAAAGCAGCAGATATTTAAAGATCCACGTACGATAGAATTATTGATGAGTTTTATTGGGCTGGTAAAAGCGCATATGTTGCCGCCTAAAGAAGTATTCGACTTATCTGAAATAAATCGGGAGTATGCTTTTATTATTGATGCTTTTTGGCATTTTGAAACTTTACGTAAAGAACGAAAACAATTATTTTTTGATGATTGGCTGGTAGAAACAATACAGCTGTTAAAAAATGATCACGTGTTATGCCATTATTATCATCAACGGATTCAATTCATGCTGGTTGATGAGTTCCAAGATATTAATACTGCTCAATATCAGCTATTAAAACTACTATTGTCACCACAGGCACAATTAGTAGCAGTAGGGGATGTTGATCAGTGTATTTATAAATGGCGCGGTAGTGCTCCACAATTTATGCTTAATTTTGAGAAAGATTTTGCACCCGCTACAACATACACGTTGTCACATACGTTTCGATTTGGTCATAGCTTAGCATTAACCGCAAGTCATTTGATTGCTAATAATAAACAACGTTTCCATGATTTTCAGACTATTTCTCATGAATCTGTTGCTGATACGCCGATTGAAGTCATTGGTACTACGCGCCAAGTCGGTGAAATAGCACAATCAGTACATGATTTTATTCAGCAAGGTGGGCAACCTGAAGAAGCGGCTATTTTAGTTAGACGATGGTCACAAGCGATGTTATTTGAGTTAGCATTTTTAACCAAGAAAATCCCTTATCATATGCCAATTGGTTCGGTGTTGACTCATAGTCGTGAAGTGAAGTTATTAATGGATATTATGACATTAGCGACGGGGCGGTTTTTAACGTTAGCGGATAATGAGAAAGCTAATTTACTGTTTAATTTATTGTCATTTCCACATTGTTATGTACCCAATAAAAGCTTACGGCCTTTATGTGAATCTTTAGCACAACGACCAAGTACTCAATGGCCAGCATTAATAAAGCAAACTGAAAAAATTCAACCAACACTAAATTTAGAAACGTTCAATGATCGTATTGAGTTGTTATTACTGCTCCAACGTAAAGGCAATTTTAAAGCATTGGCTGTTTACAAACAGTATCGTCGAGACAGTGAGCTTGATAATTGGATTTGGAAAACAGAAGCAACAGCAACTGAAATAGAAGAAGCTGTTGAGCGTTTAGATAGTGTTGAGACTGTGCTGGAATCAATGGATCAAAATTGCGATAAAGCGTTGCAGTATTTTGAATATTATACCCAGCAGTCTGCGGTCGAAAATCAGTCCCAAAACAATAATAATAGTGTACAACTGACCACTATTTTTAGAGCTAAAGGCTGTGAATATAGTCAGGTGTATTTACCCTATTGGGACAAAGATGCTTTTCCTTACGTGAATCGTTCATCACTAGGGATTTCAGCAGATACAGAAGAAGAGCGTCGGCTCGCTTATGTGGCGATAACGCGTGCGAAACATAATGCAAAAATCTATTATACGGTTGAGAATACCAAAAAAGATCATTATGTTCGTAAGGACAAAAATGCCAGTCAATTTATTATTGAATCTAAGGCCGAACTCGCACAAGAAATTGGACCTCAACTTTATCATGATGGCGAGTTGCCATATCATAAATCATTAGTTGTGCAGGGGTATTATCGTCGGCTTTCACGTATTGATGATATGCAATCACCGCCAAAAAAAGTGACTATTTCGTTGCCTGATGTAGATGAAACTGGAGTGTGTGTTTATAGCTATGAATGGGCTTTAGAGCAACCTATTCCAGATAATGCAGAAAAATTGATTTGTAGTATGGTGCAAACGAAACCAGCTAAGTATTTAGAAGCAGAAGTCACACGTATTGTACGAGAATTAAAGCAAGCAGGCACGGCTAAACAAAAGGTACTTATTAATCGTCTTATTGTTGTTGCTCGTGCTAAAGCTCGTAAATATATTTAAATATTTGTGACAGGAAGTTAGTGCAAATCGTGGGTTATTGATGTTCACGATTAGCACGTGCTTCTCGTTGACCTAGATTTTGTTGAACCGCAAATTCAAGTCGTTCTCTTAATTGACGAGATTTAGTTTCTGCATTTCTTAACGCGAATGACTGTAATAATTTTCTAAACATAATACAACCGATTAACTCATTATTAGATAATAAATTAGCCATTTTTTATGGTTGGTTATTATCTGATTGCTAGTGAATTAACATCATCCCTGAGCTTCCTATAGCTCCATTATATCGCTGCTGATGTAAACAGTATCCATATTGATATAAAGGATGTTAAAAGAATAAAAAGCATAACGGATTTATGTGTATTGAAACGTTATGCTTATTTGTTAATTCTATGGCACAGTTCTTCTACTGTCAAAGTAATATCTAGCTTCTATGAAAGAAGATGATATCCGATAAAAAAAGACCTAAGTTACACTTTTGTTGATTGGTTCTGCCATTTATCAACCACTAAAGCTGCAATTAAATCCCCTTCAACATTGACCGCTGTACGAAAAGTATCTAATGGACGCTCAATAATCAGTAAAATTGCGATGGCTTCAAGTGGAATACCAACGGCGAGCAATACGAGTTGCATGCCGGACATTGAGCCAGATGGCATCCCTGGAGCCCCAATTGATGACACCATTGCCATGATAAAAATCATAATTAGCCCTGATGTTCCAAGTTCAATACCATAGAGCTGTGCTAAAAAGATAGCGGCAACACCTTCAAAAAGCGCAGTACCATCCATATTCATGATTGAACCTAATGGTAATACCATACTGCTCGTTGGTTGTGATATACCCAAATCTTCTTGTGCTGTTTGCAATGAAAGAGGCAAGGTAGCAGAACTTGATGATGTTGCAAATGCCATTGCCATTGGAGCAGAGAGAGCCCGAAATAAAGTTGAATATTTAATGCCAGTAAATATTTTAGCAAGTAATGGTAATACTACCCCACCGTGAACTAAAGTAAGTAAAAAGACTAATAAAGCAAATAAAGCCAATTCACCAAAAATACTATTTCCACTTTGTGCTGTAAATTGAAATACAATTGCAAATACGGCGAAAGGGGCTAGTTTAATAATGGAAGATACGACACGATTAATAGCAATATTGAACCCGGAAATAAGTTCAAAAACAGGATGTTTAGGCGGTAAACTGGCTAATAATGCAATACCGAGTAATAGTGCAAAAACAACAATGGCTAATAAATTTGTCGTTGCTAGTGCTTGAAAAGGATTGACCAACGCCATATTAAAGAGTTTTTCGGCAATAGCCCCGCCAGAAGAAGCACTATTATCAATTAATTCGACATGGCTTCCGACGCTGACTTGTGCAGTATCAATTAAATGCGGCCATTTAGGAATTGCTAATGATACCCCTAAACCTAAACAGATCGCGAGTGTTGAAGTAAGGCTATAGAAGGCAATAGTTTTATAACCTAGTGTTTTTAAACGTTTAGTTGATCCAATGCTGGTAATTCCCTGTAATAAAGAGAATAACACGACGACACCAACAAGCATTTTCAGTAAGCCTATATAAGTCGTTTTGGTTAGCATCAGTAATTTGAATATTGTGGAGTGCTCAAAACCAGATTGTAACGGTAAAAGAGAGGCGAGGCTCCATGCGAATAAAGCGGCAATCATTAATTGAAAAGGTAACGATTTGAATAGACGACGGTTCATGAAAAGGTCTCTGTTCGGTATTCGTTTTGTAACGAGAAAATAAAAAGAAAGACTTAGGAATTAAAAGGCTTATTAATAATTAGGGTTGCCTAGTCCAAGAAGTATAATTTAATTAAATTTATTTAATATAAAATAAAAAACGCTCTGACATTAACTGCCAGAGCGTGGCAAGTGCCATTCTCAATTAACGATGACTTGGACTAATATCCAAATAGAGTTTATAAGTGAAGCTAAAAATATAATTTCGTTAATGAGCTAAGCGCTAATCCATTAGCTTATGGTATTGAACAAGTGAAGATAAAAAATAAGATATCCCTACGCATATTATTATACGTAGGGAATAGAGTCTTATGCAGGCTAATAATTACTTATCGAAGTGAATAACCGTACGGATACTCTTACCTTCGTGTAATAGGTCA
>CAMQXY010000134.1 GCA_947039005.1 uncultured Photobacterium sp. | reverse complement strand
TTATGTTAAGGCTACCTCAGTAGCCTTAATCCTTCAGCCCTAACTTAACCAGATTTTCATTCACAATCGCGACAGGTAATGGAATATAACCATCTTTTTGCACTATATTCTGCCCATCACTGGATAAAATAAAGCGTAAGAATTCTTGCTCCATCGGTGCTAAGTCTTTGTTGGGGTGCTTATTGATATACAAATACAAATAACGTGATAACGGATAATTACCGTTGATAGAGTTCTCTACTGTAGCTTCAACATAATCAGTACCTTCACGGGCGACAGGAATAGCGCGAATCCCCGTAGTTTTATAGCCAATGCCTGAATAACCAATCGCATTCAACGAGGTTGAAACAGACTGTACCACGGAGGCTGAACCCGGTTGTTCATTGACGTTATTACGGAAATCCCCACGGCATAAAGCGCGCTTTTTAAAATCGCCATAGGTGCCTGATACCGAATTACGCCCGAATAATTGAATATCACGCTGCTGCCAACTATTGGGTAAGCCTAATTGTCCCCAACGGGTAATCGGCACGACTGCACCGCAACGTAAAGTGCGTGAATATATCGCATCTAACTGCTCGAAGTTAATCCCTTTAAGCGGATTATCTTCATGGACAAACACCGCTAACGCATCAACAGCAACCTTAATTGCGGTTGGTTTATAACCGTATTCTTTTTCAAATGCTTCAACTTCTTTGGTCTTCATTTCACGGCTCATTGGCCCTAATTGTGCCGTTGCTTCCACCAGCGCAGTAGGAGCAGTTGATGAGCCTGAGGTTTGAATTTGAATATTAACGTTCGGATATTGGCGCTTAAAAGCCTCGGTCCAATAGGTCATTAAGTTGGCTAAAGTATCTGAGCCAACAGAAGACAAATTACCCGAAATACCACTGACTTTATGGTATGGCTGTAACTGAGTATCGACCCCAACTACCGAGGTCGTTGCAGCCATAACGGGGACTAATGCCGTCATACTCCACACACTGAGCGCACTCATGGCTGTAGTGATCATTTTGGTTAGTGGTGACTTTAGCATTAGGTATCCTTACCTTTATTGGTGATCATTTATCACAGCATGTGGCAATGCCGTATCGACCACTAATCGACTTGGCAACGTGAATGAGAAGGTGCTGCCTTTATCAATTTCACTGTCTATTTCTAAATGTGCATCATGGTGACTAAGTGCATGTTTAACAATTGCCAGCCCTAACCCACTGCCACCCGTTTCACGTGAACGGGCTTTATCAACCCGATAAAAACGTTCAGTTAAACGGTGAATATGTTGCGCTGCAATCCCTTCACCACTGTCGGTGACTTCTAATCGTGGCCCTGTTGGTGAGCGATACCAACGCACATGAATAGCTGCATCATTGGGGGTATGTTTAACCGCGTTATAAACCAAGTTTGAAATAGCACTACGGAGTTGGTTATTATCACCAAACACTTTTAAGCTGTTATCCACCTCAAACGTAAATGACTGATCTTTATTGCTGCTGAGTGACATTGCTTCTTTTTCTAAAATATCTAGCATGGCAGGTACATCAACCATCTCTTCAAGTTCAATCGTCGGTGCAGCTTCAATTTTAGATAACGTTAACAGTTGCTCAACCAAGGCATTCATGCGTGCTAATTGTTCGGTCATGACGCCATGAGCGCGATCCCACATCGGTCCCATTAGCATTTCAGGATCTTGTGCCATTTCAAGATACCCTTGTAATACTGTCATTGGGGTACGTAGTTCATGCGACACATTGGCAAAGAAATTACGGCGCATACCTTCCAGTTGTTTTAACTGCGACACATCACGTACCGCCATTAAATATTCGCCCTCAGTGTAACGCATGATCCGCAGCTCTAAAGTACGGTCATAGTTCATCGGTGAAGTGATTTCTAACGGGGTATCAAATGCTTGACGGGAAAGGTAGCGCACAAAATCAGGGCTGCGTAATAAATTACTGATCGGTTGACCGCTATCGTCAGGCCAGCGTAAGCCTAATAACTGTTGTGCCAGTTTATTGCACCATACAATGTTGCCTTCACTGCGAAATACGACGACGGCATCGGGCAGTGATTCAGCACCATTACGGAAACGACGAATTAAGGTGGTAAGTTCTTTACGGCGACGACGATTACGTTGCTGTAATCGATAAATACCATTAAATAGCGGCTCCCAACTGCCAGAGCCAGAAGGTGGTGTTAAGCTGCGATCTTTCCATAACCAATTCGACATCTTAAGTTGGTTATGAAAATGCCACCCCAGTTGGATCCAACTCGCGATCAATAAAAACCACGGTAGATAGCCAAAAATAACGCCAAGAACAAGCCAAGGTAGATAGAATAATATTAGCTCCCCAACCAGCTTTTTCCATGTCAATCTTTCCACCATGTTTACTCCTAGCAGCAACGGAGTAGCACTGTGGTTCCGTTACGCTATTTTTCTATTCGATAAAACCAACACAACCTTCATTGCTATCATAGGCTCATGATAACAATGAAGGTTAATAGTTTGCCACTGTCGGCATATGTATAATGTAGTGTTTACATACGGGTTGAAAATCGGTATCCCGCACCACGTACTGTCTGAATCATTTTATCGTGACCACCATCTTCAAGCGCTTTGCGTAAGCGGCGAATATGAACATCAACGGTACGATCTTCAACGTAAACATTGGTGCCCCAAACATTATTCAGCAATTGCTCGCGGCTATAAACACGCTCTTGGTGAGTCATAAAAAAGTGCAACATCTTAAACTCAGTCGGCCCCATGTCTAACGGCTCATCGGCTGAGGTTACACGATGTGAAACGGGATCTAACTTCAAACCTTGAACGTCAATCACATCATCTAAAGCGGTTGGCGAAACACGACGCATAACGGCTTTCAAACGTGCCATGAGTTCTTTCGGTGAAAAGGGTTTGGTGATGTAATCATCTGCGCCCACTTCAAGACCGCGAACTTTATCTTCTTCTTCGCCACGGGCTGTTAGCATTACAACTGGAATTTGGCGAGTAAGCTCATCACGCTTGAAATGTTTAATCAAATTAATGCCAGAGCCTCCAGGTAACATCCAATCCATTAAGATTAACTCAGGATACGGCTCACACATTTTTTCTAGTGCACTATCGTAATCTTCAGCTTCTATTGCTTGATATCCATTTTGCTCTAGTACAAAACACAACATTTCACGAATTGGTGCTTCGTCTTCTACTACAAGAATCCGTCTTGCCATAATAAAATCTACCTAGTCGTTTGCTTTCTCTGACATGCATCATTATGTGTGTAAATTATGACACTTTTGTGACTTTTGCCGATAAAGCAAGTTTTAATATAATCAATAACAATAGTTAAAAGCTGGTTTATCATTTGATATTACAATAAAAATAACCCAACAATTAATGGCAATCTTATTACCCTTTAATGGCAATTTGACTACGACCGCCACCCATCGCTTCCACGGCAACTTGGACCCCAATACGCTCAACTAAGGTGCCAACATGCGAGATCACGCCAATCTGACGTCCATCTGCTTGCAATGCATCTAAACACGCTAATGCCATCTCTAAACTCTCAGGATCAAGCGTACCAAAGCCTTCATCAATAAACAGTGAACCCAACTGGCGCGTATCTGCTGCAAGGGATGCCAACGCTAAGGCTAATGACAACGATACCAAGAAACTTTCACCACCAGACAGGGATTCAACACTGCGCACTTCATCGCCCATATCGTGGTCAATAACTTGCAAAGCTAATGGACTACCGGGAACTGGCTGCAACGCATAACGTGGTGCTAAATCTTGCAAGTGTTCGTTCGCTGCCAACACCAATTGTTGCAATGTTAACCCTTGTGCCAAGGTACGGAACTTATTACCCGTTGCCGAACCAATCAACTCATTCATTTGCAGCCACAATTCTGTTTGGGTCTGTTGAGTTGCTAATGCACTGCGTAAATCACCCGCCTGTTGTTCAGCAGCCTCAGCTTGTACTAATTGCTGGCGGAACTGGAATACCTGATCATCTAACTGCTGTTTCTGAGCTTGCCACTCTCCCATTAATTGCTGTTGTAAACTGACATCAGTGCCAATCTCATGGTCAATAAACCATTGGGTGGCTGATTCAATCATTGGTTGATGATCTGTATGTGCTTGCTGACGCTCGATTAATACCGTTTGGCAAGCAGATAACGCATGTTCGATCTGTTTAAGCTCAGCGCGTTGCTGCTGTAACCATGCCTCATCTTTACTCAACAATGCGGTTAATTCAGGTTCAGTGAGGGCTAATTTCTCTAACCAATTACCCCATGTTTGTTGCAACTGTTGTTGTGCTTGATTAGCTTCAACTAATTGCTGCTTGGCATGATGATGATGCGCCTCATTAGCAGCCATTGTTTCCGCTAACTGATTCAGCTGCGTTTGCTGTTGCTGTAATTGTTGTTGCTGCTGTTCAAGGTCGGTTTTGGCTTTATTTTCAATGCTCTCAATCGACTGCTCCCCAATTAAATCAATTCGTTGCTGCCAATAGACCGCTTGTTGTTGGGTTAATTGCTGATCTTTATCGACCATTGTCTGCAACTGCTGTGCGCTATGTTTAACGTCACTGGTTAGCTGCGCTAATAACGGTGCCAATTCTGTTACCTGTTTTTCAAGCTGTTGTTGTTGTTTAACATTGGCTTGATAGTCAGTAATTTGCTGTTCAAGTGCTTCAATAAAAACAATATTGCCTTGTTGTGACAATGCACTTAACCACGTATCACTGCCATAAATAGCATTCAATGCCTGTTGTCTTTGATCGCGTACTTGTTGCTGGCTATTAACTTGTGATACCAACGATTTTTGCTGCTCTTGTGCTTGCGTTTGTTGCTGCGACAATTGATGACATTGTTCTTTGAGTTCTGACTGTTGCTGACCCAATTGCTGAAGAAGTTGCTGTTGCTGCTTAACCTCGGTGATCAGTTTTTTACGCTGCTCACCTTGAGTTTTAATGGTCTGCATTTGCGCTGTCGCATCATCAACCGCTTGCGACCAATTAGCTTGATAATGTGCCAACTGAGCCACATCACTTGTCGTTGATAAGTTAATTTCTGCCAAGGTTATTGCACTAAGATCAATTGCCATTAAATCAGACCACAGACATTGCTGCTGACTAACAATCACTTCAATTTTTTCAGCAAGCACTTGGATTTCAATCACTAAATCAGCTTGAGCTTGCTGATCTTTTGCGATCGATTGGGTCAATTGACGCTGCTCTGCATGTGCATCTTGCAATTGCTTAGCTAACTGCTGCAATCGTTGCTGCTGCTGACTAATGATGGTGGCAACTTGCGGATTATGTTGTTGATAAGGGTGATCAAGCGCACCACATAACGGACACGCTTCGCCCTCAACCAATTGATCTCGATAATCGGTTAGATTCATCACCGCCCGACTTTGAGTTAGCTGATGATCAACTTCTTTATGTTGTGCGTCTAATTGTAATAATTCGGGGGCTAACGCCGTTAAACGGTGCTGATTTTGAATAATATTTGCAGTTAAGCTCTGTTGCTGTAACTGTAATTTATCCCGCTGCTGTCGTTGTCCATGCCACTTATCTACGCCGTGTAAACTGTCTTTTAGCTTACTGTTAAGCTGTTGATAGGCGGCATAATGCTGGCGTTGTTGATCTTGGACTTGTTCTAATTGAATAAGATCGTGCGCGGCGGTTGTTTCTGTTAACTGCTGCTGTTGCACAGCCAAACTTGAAAGCTGTTGATCAAGTGCTGTTTGCTGCTGAGCTATCGTCGTTAACGTTGTTTGGCGCTGTTTAATATCAGTTTGTAGTTGTGTGATATCGGTTTGCGCTTGCTGAAACTGGTGAATGTTATCTTTGATCGCATTTTGTTGTTCAGCTAATACTTTAACCGCTTGAGTCGCGTCTAAAGTTGTCGTTAACTGTTGAGCTTGTTGCTGCGAGGTTTGCAGCTGTTGCTGTTGACTAAGCAATTGCTCACGTTTAAGCGCTAACGCATTGGTTAACTGTGAAATTTGCAGTTGTAGTTCATCACGTTGCAACTGTAAGCCATGACGTTGTTGTTCAATGGTGGCTGCTTGCTTTAGTTGCGGCTCTAGCGCATTAAACGACTGTTGTTTTTGTGTCAATAGCTGTTGGCATTGCTCACTATTCGCTTGCAATTGCACTTGCTGTTGCTGATTATCTTTTAAAGTGACGCTACTTTGTTGCTCTGTTGCCGTCCACTTAATCAGTTGCTGTTTAGCTTGTGCCAATAAGCTGAAATCACCACGGGCAGGCAAGGCTTGTTCATATTGTTGCAGCTCTATATAACGTGGTGCTGCTTGTTGTTGAGTTAACTCCGCCTGCTGTAATTGTTGTTCACTGTCGGTAATACGCAGCTGTAACTTTGACTCTGTTAACATTACCTCTTGATGCTGTTTTAATTGATCAAGCTGTTGCTGCTGAGTATTTACTTGCTGGCGTACAATCTCTAACTGGCTATTTAGTGCCAACTTTTGTTCATCACTCAATAACGCTACATCACCGAGTTTGGCTTGTAACTGCGCCAGTTTTTGCTTTTCATCACGCATACGTTCATAGGCAGCAATCGACAACCGACCATAAATTTCACCGCCCGTCATGCGCTCAAGTAAGGTTGCGCGTTCATCTGCACCGGCTTTTAAAAATGCCGCAAACTCACCCTGAGGTAGCATTACTGCACGACGAAACTGATCAAAACTAAGCCCAATTAAACGTTCGATTTCAGCTTGGAGTTCTTGTTTTTTACCTGCAAAACGTTGCCCTGTTTCAAGGTTTTCTAACCATTGTTCTGCCGCTTGCATTTTACCTTCAGCGCGACCACGCGCACGACGTACTTGCCAATGGGTACGCCAATGTGAACCATCGTTTGCTACAAAATCAACTTCAGCAAAACCCTCTGCTTTACCGCGCGATAAAATACTGCGTACATCATTGGCTTTAATGCGGTTATCGTCACTGTCACGCCCAATTTCGGCATCATTTTTTTTATTCGATTGTAGCCGAGGAATACGATCATATAACGCTAAACAAATCGCATCGAGCAAGGTTGATTTACCCGCGCCAGTTTTACCCGTGATCGCAAATAAGCCCGCTTCGCCTAAGCGTCCACCAGCAAAATCAATCTCAAATTTAGTTTGTAAGCTGGCTAAGTTTTCACCGCGTAGTGCAAGAATTTTCATGTTATTACTCGCTATTATTATTGTTGTTCTTCAACTTGCACCAATAAGCTTTCAAACGCTGCGGTCATTGCAGCATCAGGCTCGCCATCGTATTTTTTATTCCAACTTAAAGAGAATACTTGTTGCGGTGACACCTCAGATAACCGTTGATGCTGCAAACCATGTTGCTGTTCTACGTGTTGGTAATGGGGGGTGATTTTGGCTAACCGCACCGATTTTCCCTCAATGGCTTGTAATACTTTTTCACGTAACAAGGCTTGAGGTTTATCCAGCAGTACATGTACTTCTAAAAATGGCTGTTGCTCGCGAGGAAGTTCATCATCAGGCAAGGCGGCAAGTGCCACTAACACTTCGTCTAATGGCGCAGATTTAGCGGGTACTTTCAACATATCAACACTGCGAGGAATGGTGATCGGCTCAATCTTGGTAACGTCAGTGCCGTCTAATTCAACCACCACAATTTGATGACTATAATTACGCTCAGCCATTGATAGTGGGATCGGTGAACCGCAATAACGTACATGTTCTTGTTTGGCAACTTTCTGAGCTAAATGCAAATGTCCAAGGGCAACATAACTGACATCATCGGCAAAAATAGTGGCGGGTAAGGCATGTTGATTACCGCCTAATACGCGCCGTTCAGACATTTCAGAAATTTTACCTGATGCCATGTATGCGTGCCCCATGCCAATTAATGCTTGCTGTGGCTGTTTGAGTTTACGGGCAGCGGCGGTCATTTCAGCATATAACACCTCGACCCCTTTAATCAGTCGATCATCGGTTTCTGCTAAATTTTCGGTGCGTAAATCGGCACTGCGTAAAAAGGGTACGGCAAGCACCCATGCCGCTTGTTCACCTGTGGCATCGGTTAACGGCACTAACATTCGCTCGCAATCTAACTCACCATCATCTAAGCGATGAATACCACCGACTAAATGCAGATCAAACGCTTTTAATAACGCTTGCGGCGCATCTAATTTACTTGGCGAGTCATGGTTACCACCGATCATTACCACATCAAGCTTAGGTAACGTTTTCGCTAATCGGGCTAAGAATCGATACAGCATTTCCCATGCACTGGCGGCTGGATTAGCAGTATCAAAAATATCCCCCGCAACCAATAAGGCATCAGCTTGTTGCTGCTCTAGAGTATCAGCCAGCCAATCTAAAAATGCTTGATGTTCAGTTGCACGACTATAGCCATGTAATTGATGACCGAGGTGCCAATCAGAGGTATGGATAATTTTCATAATA
>CAMQXY010000133.1 GCA_947039005.1 uncultured Photobacterium sp. | reverse complement strand
CGATTTCATAGCGATTTCATAGCGATTTCATAGCGATTTATTTCGTTATTTGTTTTTCTTCAAATTCACCATGGACGAACTATTATGTCGGATGCTGACGATCAAGAACGTACCGAAGACGCCACCGCGCGAAAACGCGAGCAGGCGCGGGAAAAAGGTCAAGTACCGCGCTCAAGAGAATTAGCCTCCGTGGCAGTATTGGTTTCCGGTGCTGTGGGTTTAATGTGGTTTGGTGAAGGGTTGAGTATTGCGTTAGGCAAAGTGATGACGCGGATGTTCAGTTTAAGCCGAGAAGAAGTGTTTGATGTACAGTTGCTATTAACGGTAGTGACGAATGCAGTATGGCAAGTGTTTTTACCGTTAGTGTTGGTATTGGTATTTTTATTTACCGCGGCATTAATTGGGGCGGCAGGGTTAGGAGGAATACGTTTTTCTTCTGAAGCAGCGATGCCGAAATTATCTAAAATGAATCCAATCAGTGGTCTTAAACGGATGTTTGGTAGCCAAAGTTGGGTCGAACTGATTAAATCAGTGCTTAAAGTCGGATTAGTGGCGAGTGTGGCGGGGTATTTGATTTATTCGAGCTTGGATGATTTTTTTCAACTCAGTATCGAAATCTTTCCGGCTAATTATTTTCATGCTTTAGATATTTTGCTTAACTTTGTGCTATTGATTTGTTGTTCGTTGCTGGTGGTGGTGGCAATAGATGTGCCTTATCAGATTTGGCATTTTAGCGATCAATTAAAAATGACCAAGCAAGAAATTAAAGATGAATATAAAGACTCAGAAGGTAAGCCTGAAGTAAAAGGTCGTATCCGTATGTTGCAGCGTGAAATGGCACAACGACGAATGATGGCGGACGTACCACAAGCCGATGTAGTGATCACCAACCCTGAGCACTATTCGGTAGCATTACGTTATGATCCTAAACTTGATGCGGCACCGATTGTGATTGCTAAAGGTGGCGATCACTTAGCCCTCAAAATTCGTGAAATTGCCAATAAACACAATATTGATATTGTCCCCGTAGCACCATTAGCCCGTGCGATTTATTACACTACTGACTTAGAGCAGCAAGTGCCTGATGGATTGTTTGTCGCAGTGGCGCAGGTGTTGGCTTATGTTTTTCAATTAAAAGCTTATCGACGCGGTAAAGGTCAAAAACCAATATTATCTTCGGCAGCAACAGAGATACCACAAGAATTACGTCATTAACAAAAGCAGTATTAAATTATAACTGCATAATTTTACTGTCAAAATAATGGCATAATTATACGGCATGATAATTGCTATAAGCGATTGTATCTGTGAAGGATTATGGCGAATGTTTCGTCTATAAACGCCACCTTCATATTAATGAATCGTGATTTGATGACAATATAATGAAGCTTTCAATTCCTTTTGCTGCGCGTTTACCTTTAGCGCGTTTAAAAAATATGCCCGCAATAGGTGCACCTGTGATGGTGTTGGCTACTTTGGCGATGATTATTCTGCCAATACCGCCATTATTATTGGATATGACCTTTACCTTTAATATTGCGCTGTCATTGGTGGTGCTGTTAGTCACGGTTTACACCCGCCGTCCCCTCGATTTTGCTGCCTTTCCTACTGTATTGCTTATTGCGACCTTATTACGTTTAGCCCTTAACGTTGCTTCTACCCGCGTAGTGTTACTGCATGGTCATGAAGGCCCTGATGCGGCAGGACAGGTGATTGATGCCTTTGGTTCGGTGGTGATTGGCGGTAACTATGCGGTCGGTTTGGTGGTGTTTCTTATTCTGATGATCATCAACTTCATGGTTGTAACTAAAGGTGCGGGGCGTATTTCAGAAGTTAGTGCTCGCTTTACCCTTGATGCTTTACCCGGTAAACAAATGGCGATTGATGCTGATTTAAATGCGGGCTTAATTGATCAAGAGCAAGCCCGTACTCGCCGTTTTGAAGTTACGAAAGAAGCGGATTTTTATGGTTCAATGGACGGTGCTTCTAAGTTTGTAAAAGGGGATGCAATCGCCGGTATTCTGATTTTATTTATTAATATTATCGGTGGCTTGATCATTGGCATGACGCAACATGGCTTAGGTTTTGTTGAAGCAATCGAAATATATAGCCTGCTTACCATTGGTGATGGACTGGTGGCGCAGATTCCTTCGTTATTATTATCAATTGGTGCGGCAATGCTGGTAACTCGTCAAAATACTGACGAGGATATGGGCCAGCAAATGTATTTCCAGATGTTTAATAATCCGCAGGCATTAATCATTACTGGGGCTATTTTATTCGTCATGGGTATTGTTCCTGGCATGCCACATGTACCGTTTTTATTGTTAGCCGCCATTATTGGTGGGGCGGCTTATTGGCGTTATAAGAAAGATAAAATCGCGGCATTAGTTGAAAAAGAACCCCAGTCTCATGATTTAGCGCCGATTCAACCGATGAAAGAGTTGTCATGGGATGATGTTCAGCCTGTCGATACGATTGGGCTTGAAGTCGGCTACCGATTGATTTCGATGGTTGATAAAGACCAAGGTGGTGAGTTGTTAGAACGCGTTAAAGGGGTGCGTAAAAAGCTTTCGCAAGATTTTGGTTTCCTCGTGCCTCCAGTACATATTCGTGACAATTTGGAGTTACCACCCAACAGTTATCGTATTAGTTTAATGGGCGTGACCTGTGGCGAAGCCAACATTCACCCTAATATGGATCTAGCGATTAACCCCGGCCAAGTGTTTGGCAATATTGATGGCGAAAGAACCCTTGATCCTGCATTTGGTTTAGAAGCGGTATGGATTCAAGTATCACAGCGTGAACACGCACAAGCATTAGGTTACACCGTGGTTGATTCTGCCACTGTGTTAGCGACCCATTTAAGCCAATTATTAACCAACCATGCCGCGCAATTATTAGGTCATGAAGAAGTTCAGAACTTACTTGAAATGTTGGGTCAATCGACGCCGAAATTAGTTGATGGCTTTGTGCCTGATCAACTGCCATTAGGGGCGGTGGTGAAAGTCATGCAGAACTTACTTAACGAAGCGATTCCATTACGGGATATTCGAACCATTGTCCAAACCTTGTCTGAGTACTCAAGTAAGAGTCAAGATCCTGACATTCTAACGGCTGCGGCACGTATTGGTTTAAAACGATTAATCTGTCAAGAAATCAATGGAATAGAAGCAGAATTACCTGTTATAACCTTAGTGCCTGAATTGGAACAGATATTGCATCAGACGATGCAATCTGCGGGTGGGGAGTCATCAGGTATTGAACCTGGATTAGCTGAGCGTCTACAACGATCACTCACAGAGGCAACTCAACAACAAGAATTAAAAGGTGAGCCTGCCGTGTTACTAACCTCAGGTGTTTTACGTTCTACCTTGGCAAAATTTGTCAAAAATACCATTCCGACCCTGAGGGTACTTTCTTATCAAGAAGTGCCTGATGAAAAGCAAATTCGGATTGTTAATGCGGTTGGGCATTAATGATGTTGAAAGTGGACACTAATTTAAGCGCTTGCTGATAGGGAATTAAGTTGAAAATTAAACGATTTTTTGCCAAGGATATGAGAACAGCACTTAGCGAAGTCAAAGAAGAGCTTGGTCCTGATGCCGTCATTATGTCAAATAAAAAAGTGGCTGGTGGGGTTGAAATTGTGGCTGCGGTAGATACCGATGCTAATCCAAGCATAGCGAAAATTAACCATGCGGCCCGTAATGAATTGGAACAAGGTTTAGGTCAAGCTCGGCGTAAGCTTGTAGAAGATAAAGTGAATGTTAGCCCTTCAGTTTCTAAGCAATTTTCTAGTGTGTTACAAAATTATACTGCTGCAACTGACACCCACGAGAATATGGCGCCTGTCGATTCATTAACCGCATTATTACAGCGTCAATCCAAACATCAAAATCAGCACCATCAGAAAGATGATCGTAATCGAGATCAAACTCGCCAGCATTATTCTCATCGTGATAGTAATGAACAACCGCGTCAACAGTACAGTACCGATCACCAGCATTTATCATCACGAGCTAAACCAGCACATCGTTATGATGATCATACACAAGATCTTAATGTCGGTGATTATAGCCGCCCATCATCAAAACACTATGAACGTGAAGTTATGCTTGGTCGCAAGGACAATGGATCATCACCGCATAAGCCCCGCTTAGATCCTAGCCGTTATGAAGCTAAAAGTGCTCGAAAAGAGGATGAATTAGAGGTTATGCGCGCTGAAATTGTCTCTATTCGACGTCTATTAGAACATCAATTATCAGGGCTGATGTGGCAGGAAGTTGAACGTCAAGAACCGATGCGGGCAATGATGATCAAACGGCTTGAAAAGATGGGATTATCTGATCAATTAGCCGATCAATTAGCGTGTTACATTCCTGAAGATTTACCTACCAATGAAGCATGGCCAGCATTACTTGATTTATTAGCCGATCAATTGATCACGACTGATGACTGTATTTTAGAAACTGGCGGGGTAGTGGCACTGCTTGGACCGACAGGGGTGGGTAAAACAACCACCGTAGCAAAACTTGCGGCACGCGCAGCAATGGAGTTTGGTCCCAATCAAATAGCCTTAGTGACAACGGATAATTATCGTATAGGTGCCCATGAACAATTGGCTACCTATGGTCGAATTATGGGATGTCCAGTAAGAGTCGCTAAAGATGCACAAGAATTGGCCGATATACTTCATCAGTTACGTCATCGTCGGTTAGTGCTGCTTGATACTGCTGGTATGGGTCAACGGGATATTCGCTTATCTGAACAATTAGATACTTTAATGCAAAACAGTGGTGCCAAAATTCGTAGTTATTTAGTGATGCCAGCAACATCACAACGGCGAGTGCTTGAAGAAACCATTGAGCATTTTCGCCGTATTCCATTATCTGGCTGTGTGTTGACCAAACTTGATGAAGCATTGAGTTTAGGTGAAATCATCTGTGTGGCTATTCAAAATGCTTTACCGATTGCCTATTTAGCGGATGGGCAACGAGTGCCCGAAGACTTGAAAGTAGCGACCGGGAATTATTTAGTTTCGCGTGCTAATGAGTTGTTAGAGCTCGAACTTTCACAGCAATCTCATATCTGGTCTAGTGATAGTTCGGATAATAATGCGGCTGATTTTTATGACTGAGAACAGAATGTACGATCAAGCGAGTGGTTTACGCCGAATGACCCAATTAACGTCGACAAAAGTCATTACGATTACCGGTGGTAAAGGGGGCGTTGGTAAAACCAATATCACTCTTAATATGGCGATTTCAATGGCCCGTCAAGGCAAGCGCGTGATGGTGCTTGATGCTGATCTTGGATTAGCAAATGTCGATGTGATGCTCGGTTTACGTGCCGGCCGTAATTTGTCGCATGTATTGGCAGGGTTATGCGAGCTTGAAGATATTATTATCGAAGGCCCTTATGGGGTCAAAATCATTCCTTCTGCATCCGGTACGCAGAACATGGCAGAATTAACCCCTGCTCAACATGCGGGTTTAATTAGAGCATTCGGTAATTTACAGCATGAGATTGATTTCTTTCTGGTTGATACCGCTGCTGGCATTTCGGATATGGTGCTTAGTTTTGCTCGTGCAGCTCAAGACATCATTATTGTGGTCTGTGATGAACCGACCTCGATCACAGATGCGTACGCATTAATGAAAATTTTGAGTCGTGAGTATGATATTCAACGATTTAAGATTGTTGCCAACATGGTTCGTAGTTATCGTGAAGGGCGAGATTTATTTATTAAGTTAACCCGAGTAACGGAACGTTTTCTTGATGCTAATCTTGAACTTGCCGCATGTATACCCCTTGATGATAACGTTCGCCAAGCCGTTAAACGTCAAAAAATGGTGGTCGAGGCATTTCCACATACGCCTGCAGCGTTAGCATTGAATTCATTAGCATCAAAAGCGATGACATGGCCGATTCCTCATCATCCTGGAGGGCATTTAGAGTTTTTTGTGGAACGATTGTTAGTGCATAAACCGCGAGCCATGGAGGCATTTAGTCGTGAATAAAACGTTAACGTATAGCCGTTATCAACCCAGTCCGCAGGCATTTATTGAACGTTATTCGACGTTGGTAAAGCGGATAGCCCATCATTTAATGGCACGTTTACCACCGAGTGTGTTAGTTGAAGATCTGATTCAGTCAGGGATGATCGGTTTGTTGGAAGCGCAACAGAATTATGATCCAACCAAAGGTGCCAGTTTTGAAACCTTCGCAGGGATACGTATTCGTGGTGCGATGTTAGATGATATTCGTCGCGGTGATTGGGTGCCTCGATCAGTGTATAAAAACAATCGTCGCATTAGTGATGCCATTTCACAACTTGAGCATCGTCTTGGGCGTGATCCGACTGATATTGAAATAGCACAGTTTCTTGAGATGCCATTAGATCAGTATCATCAGGCGTTAAATGATGTCAATTGTGGACGTATTGTCGGTATTGATGATCTTGCTGGTGGTGAAGATACAATGGTTAATTGTGGGGATATTAATCAAAATTTGCCATTTCAAGGGGTGGTGGATGACAGTTTCCGTCACAGTCTAGCAGCTGCAATTAAAACCTTACCTGAGCGAGAAGCGTTGGTGCTATCACTGTATTACGACGAAGAAATGAATTTAAAAGAAATTGGTGCTGTTATTGGCGTGAGTGAATCGCGTATTTGTCAGATTCATAGTCAAGCGATGCAGCGGTTGCGGGTGAAGTTACAAGCTTGGGCTGCGTAATTTCAACAAGAGTAGCAATATTATTTTATAACTTATAACAACACAGATTATGCTGTGGAGGCGATTTTGAATAATAACATGAAAATTCTTATTGTTGACGACTTCTCAACAATGCGGCGTATCGTAAAAAATTTACTGCGTGATTTAGGGTTTAACAACACTGTAGAAGCTGATGATGGATTAACTGCATTACCGTTGTTAAAGCGTGGTGATTTTGATTTTGTTGTCACTGATTGGAATATGCCAGGGATGCAAGGTATTGATCTATTACGTCATATTCGCGCTGATGAGCAATTAAAGCATTTACCAGTATTAATGATTACCGCTGAAGCTAAGCGGGATCAAATCATTGAAGCAGCCCAAGCTGGGGTTAATGGTTATATTGTAAAGCCTTTTAATGCGGCGACATTGAAAGAAAAACTCGCGAAGATTTTTGAACGGCTACAGTAATAATTGCGTTTTGCTATAGGGAAATAGCGTCATGATTTCATTAGAACAAGCACAGCAATTAGTGGTGTTGCTTGAGCAAGGACAGCAACAGCAAGCCAATATGTTAGTGCATACTTTAGTTGAAGATCATCATGCCCCTATGTATGAAGAAGTGGGGAAAATGACCCGTCAGCTACATGATTCATTAGTGAGCTTTCGGCTTGATTCGCGCTGGAATGATTTAGCTAAAACCGATATTCCTGATGCACGCGATAGTCTATCTTATGTGATTGATAAAACAGAAGCTGCTGCTAACCGCACCATGGACGCGGTTGAAATTACCTTGCCTATTGCCGAGCAATTACAACAAACACTGCATAACCTTCATCCTCAATGGCAGCGATTAATGGTCGGACAAATTGCTTTGACTGATTTTAAACAGCTTTGCCATGATATTAATGGGCTATTGCTCCAAGTTGATCAAGATAGTTCGTTATTACGAGAGCATTTAACGGATATTTTAATGGCACAAGATTTTCAAGATCTTACCGGACAAGTCATTCGGCGGGTGATCACTTTAGTGCATGAGGTTGAAAATAGAATGCTTGATATTTTGCAAGCGTTTGGTCTTGAAATGTCACTTTCCAGCGTAGAGTCTTTGCCGTTAGGTATCATTGCGGAAGGACCGATTATTAATCCACAGCAACGTAAAGATATTGTTTCATCGCAGGATGATGTTGATGATTTACTTTCAAGTCTTGGATTTTAGAGAGAATTTATGGGTTTTGATTTAGATGAAGATATCCTACAAGACTTCCTGATTGAAGCGGGAGAGATTCTTGAATTATTATCGGAGCAATTGGTTGAGCTTGAGCAGCGTCCTGACGATAGTGAATTGTTAAATGCTATCTTTCGAGGTTTCCATACGGTAAAAGGTGGTGCGGGCTTTTTATCATTAACAGAGTTGGTTGAGGCTTGTCATGGTGCTGAAAACGTATTTGATTTGCTACGTACGGGTAAACGTACCGTCACATCTGAACTAATGGATGTGATTTTAGAAGCATTAGATTGTATTAATGTCATGTTTACCCAAGTACAAGCTCACCAACCATTAATCAGTGCTGATCAAACGTTATTGGATCAACTCCATCATTATAGTTTACCACCTATTGCCGTTGAAACAGTCGTTGAAACAGTCGTTGAAACCGCGGTGGTAGCAGTGCAATCATCAGTTATAACGTCGTCGATAAGTGCTATTGCTGCTGACTCTGTTGATGAGATTACTCAAGATGAGTTTGATCGATTACTAGATGAATTACACGGTGTGGGTAAATCACCCTCAGCACAATCAGTCT
>CAMQXY010000132.1 GCA_947039005.1 uncultured Photobacterium sp. | reverse complement strand
AAAAAAAGATTACGAACCATAGATATAACGATGGATACGCTTAATTGCTGAATAGTAAGCTATCAAGATAATAATTAAGTAGTTTATTTTAAGTGTGATGTTGTGGTTTGACGTTACTTTTTAACTATAGAAGAGTTTAATGATAAGAAGGTTAGCGCTAAATATTTAGCGCCAACCTTTGTTTTATTTAGTGATTAGTTATGACTTGCCCACACCATAGTACGACCTTTGTCATCAAAAGCGACCACGTTATAACTGTCTTTTTTGTCGCCATATTCCATGCCAGGTGATCCCATAGGCATACCACCAACAGCCAGTCCTTTCATTCGTGTTGGCTTACTTTCCAAAAAGCGTTTGATGTCAGCCGCAGGGATGTGACCTTCAAAAGTGTAACCTTCAATTTGAGCCGTATGGCAAGATGCATACTCTGGCAATACACCTAACTTAATTTTAGTTGGCGTTAGGTTTTCTTGATAAACACTTTCTAGCTCAAAGCCATTATCTTTCATATGCGTTATCCACTCTTTACAGCAACCACAATACGGCGATAAGTAATTAGTGCCTTTGATGATAGGTGCAGTAGTGGCAGACGCAGTTGCTGAAATAAAAAGAGCACATGCTAATAGAGTACGTTTGATGATCATAATGACATTCCTAAAATAACGAATTTGCCCATAAATAGAATTATGGATACAAAATAAATGATGTAAGTAAGGCAGTTAACGTAAAGAAAGCACTTACGCCATCGGTGGTTTTAGTAATGGTTCGTAGTAATAGCGAGGGGAGTGACATAATTCATTCATTAGTGCTTCGCCACTACAGAATGATTGAAAACTAAAGCTAAAGAGTAATGCTGGCTGATGTTGTGAGGAACAATCATTACCATTACAGTCATTATCGCAATTAGCAGAAAGAGTATTAGTTACTGTTGTAGTATTATCACAACAGGTTTTATTTTCCATACTGCTACAATGTAAGATCGGCGTTGGTGTTATTTTTGTAGTGTGAGCATACGCTGTATTAGTGAATACAGTGATGATTAACACACTATGTAAAATAAAATATACCCAATGACGTATCATTTATTACGCTAATGCTCCTTCATGATGAAAATGTATTATAAATCTAATCCACAATTCAACAATCAATAAGTTGTAATAAAGTATTAAGTCGGCATTATTATATTAGTCGCATGAATAATTGACACATATTCTTACAGCTAATAGATGGATGAAAAAAATGAATTCGTTTAAATTCACACTAGCGCAGTGTGATGAATGACGTTGGGTTTGTTCAATGTAGTGAAGCGCTTTTAGGATAAGAAATGCAATATACTGAAAAAGATCGTCAAGTTTTGCATGATACGTGGATGAGCTATAAAGCCAAGATGCGTATAACTCAAATCGAAATGGCTAAAAAGCTGAGTCTAACGCAACTGGAATTTTCAAATATTCTGCGAGGAAACTCAGTTATTCAACATCAATTTGTCAATGATTTTTGTGGTATTTTGAATATTGATCCAGTGTTAACAATCCCATCATTACGTGAAGTTGCTCAGAATGGCGGTTTTACTCACGCTACCATTAAAAATACGTTTATATTTGATGGTGAAATTACTAAGGTAACATATGTAGGTAATCAACTTGTTGTTGAATATGAGCATACGCCTATCGACAGTTAATTTCGATATCAAGATTGATATAAAAAAGGCTCATAACATTAATGCTATGAGCCTTTTTTAATATTTTTAGTTAGCGTTTTTTCTGTAGTTTTTGTGGTTTCTGTTTTTTAGCGTTTTCATCCCATTCGGGAATAAAGAAATAAAGAATCGCCGCAGAAAGTATGGAACCCATCACATCAGAAGGGAAGTGCATCCCTAACCATAAACGGCTAATACCGACACCTGTTGCCCAAATGATTAATCCACCAGCAGCAAGATACTTACCACGACGAACAAAGAAACCACCCCAGAATAAGACACAGATAGCAGCAAAAATTGTGTGGCCGGATGGGAACGAGTAGTTTGTTTCACCTTCCCAACTGCGTAAACGCCAAGGACTTACATATGTGCCTGCTTGTTTTACAATGTTATCTTTAGCGGCTGAATCTAATGCGTAGAAAGCAGCGGGTGAATCTACTAAATGTAAGCGTTGTAGCTCATAGGTATAAGGACGAGGAATCGCTGTTTCGTGTTTCAATACTGTCTTAGTCACAAAACTCAAGACTAATAAAATACCAAATTGAATCCATACTTTAGTGATGGTTTTCTTTGGTAACCGCATAAAAACAGGCACTAGGCATAGTAATGCTGCGGTGATAAGGAAAAATGGGCTACCAGCACTATCAGTTAATAAGGCAAATGAGATGCCAGCTGCGTTACTGACAGGTGTGGTTAACACCGGAACTGGAAATATATGAATAGCAATAAAGAGTAATATTGCAAATAAGGCTAACGCAATAAAGTTTGGTAATTTTTTAGATATAAAAGTTATCATGGAGAGAGTTCAATCTTGTCATTGTATAATAATTAAGTAAGCCATAAAAAAAAATGCAAACTGTCATAAAATTGACATTTTTTCATAGTTTAAAGCGGGTGCCTTTTTCGCACAAATTATACAGAATGTCATTAAGAAAATCGTTGAATAACAACTTCTATGCTTATTTGTCAGGTAAGGTTCATCTTTCTCATTGATTCAACAAAATAATAATAAGTTATATTCATAAAAATTACAAAATAAGCGGTTGCTAAAATGTGAGTTTTGTAATTTTTTTTGATGTATTTTGGTGATATTTCTTAATTTGTGAAGGCTGTCACGCGAAATAGTGCAAACATTAAGAAAACTTAATGTTTATCTTAAACTAAGTTTAGCTAACTACTGTATGGTTAGCACATGCCTAAACGACATATGTCGTTTATTAATTTTGATGTGATGATATGGAGAAGGGAATGAGTATTCTTGGACATTTCCAAAAGCTCGGAAACGCGATAATGTTTCCAATCGCAGTACTACCTATTGCGGGTATTTTATTGCGTATTGGACAACCCGATCTATTAAATATACCTTTTATTGCAGCAGGTGGTCAGGCGGTTTTCACAAACTTAGCGCTTCTATTTGCAATGGGTGTCGCTGGCGGTTTCTCGAAAGATAACTCAGCCGCTGCCGCTATTGCCGCTGCGGTTGGTTATTTCATTATGATGGCAGCAATAAAGACGCTAAATGCTGATGTCGACCCAGGTGTTGCTGGTGGTATTATTATCGGTGTGTGTGCTGGTCTGCTGTATAACCGTTTCCACGCAATCAAATTGCCAGAGTTCCTTGGCTTCTTTGGTGGTAAACGTTTTGTGCCTATCATTACAGGTTTAGTTGCACTGCTTCTTGCATTCGCATTTAGTCTTGTATGGCCTCCAGTTCAAGATGGTATTAACCATTTAGGTAAGTGGATTCTTACCAGTGGTATACCTGGTGAGTTTGTATACGGTGTTGCTAACCGTCTATTGATTCCACTTGGCTTACACCATATTCTTAACAGTATGGTTTGGTTTGTATTTGGTAACTATACCGATCCTGCAACTGGTCAGGTTGTTACTGGTGAAATTTCACGTTTCTTTGCGGGTGACCCATCTGCAGGACGTATTCTAAGTGGTTTCTTCCCTGTAGTAATGTTTGGTCTTCCAAGTGCAGCATTAGCATTCTATGTAACAGCGAAGAAAGAGAACAAGAAAGTTGTTGGTGGTATGTTATTGAGTGTGGCATTAACTGCATTTTTAACCGGTATCACTGAACCAATCGAATTCATGTTTATGTTCCTAGCACCTGGCTTGTACTTGGTACACGCTATTTTGATGGGTCTTAGTATTGTTGTTGCATCAATGCTTAACATTCACATGGCGTTTAGCTTCTCATCTGGCTTGATTGACTACATCCTGAACTTTAACGCTCCAGCAGCGCATAATTCATGGGAAATCATCCCAATGGGTCTAGTGGTTGGTGCGCTTTACTTCGTGATCTTTGTTGGTGCAATTAAGATGTTTAATCTTAAAACACCAGGTCGTGAAGATGCACCTGAAGAAGATTCAAACCCGACTTCTGATAGCAAGGCTGATTTAGCAGTACAATACTTAGAAGCGCTAGGTGGTAAAGATAACTTAACTGATATCTCTGCGTGTATTACTCGTCTTCGCCTAGGTATTGTTGACCGTTCAATCATCAATGATGCCAAGCTAAAGCAGTTAGGTGCGAAGGGTGTCGTAAACGTAGGCTCAAATAACCTTCAAGTTATTATTGGTCCACAAGCTGAAATTATTGCTAACCAAATGAAAGCGCTTTAAGCATCATTGATTAAGCAAAATACAGTATTCGCGCTGCCATAACTTCCCCCTATGGTCGCGTTAAACGGTCTACCTTTGGTAGGCCGTTTTTTTATATCCAAAAAATAGAGGTGGACTGTGTATAATGCTGGCGTGTTACTAACAACGCTAATAAGTGATTAGATCTAGATTTAGGTATGAAATGAAAATATTAGTAATTGAAGATGATCTTACCACCCGTGAGTTTGTTGCTCGAGGATTAAGAGAGCATGGGTTTGTGGTCGATGAAGCTGAGGACGGTCATCAAGGATTAATGATGGCAACCAGTTGTGAGTATCAACTCATTGTTTTAGATCGGATGTTACCGCAATTAGATGGTTTAAAAGTATTAGCTGCGTTAAGAGCGACTGACAATCATACACCAGTGCTTATATTAAGTGCTATGGACAGTGTTGAAGATCGTGTTGTTGGATTAACCGCAGGCAGTGATGATTATTTGACGAAGCCATTTGCGTTAGCGGAACTTGTTGCTCGTGCTAAAATTCTTGTTAAACGCAATCAATTAGTGGCTATTGTTTCGTCAGAATATACTTATGATGATTTACGATTGGATATAAAATCACATCGTGTATGGCGTGGATCTCGGCTAATTAATTTACAGCAAAAAGAATTCTTGTTACTGCAATATTTAATGGAACATGTTGAAAGTGTTGTTTCTCGCATGAGTCTATTTGAGTCGGTGTGGAGTTATCATTTTGATCCAAAGACTAATGTGATTGACGTCCATATTGCTAATTTACGCAAGAAATTAGAACAGGAAGGAGAGTCGAGTTTAATTCATACTGTTCGAGGGGCTGGTTATGTCTTACGCCGGGTCTGAAAACCTGTCGCGATCAACTATTTTTAAAGTGTTGATGTATTTTATTACCTGTGTCGCTTTTATTTTTATTTTATTTATCAATCAGGTAGTTGTTAGCTCAGAAACGTTTTACCACCAGCAATTAAATCGTGATTTGGTCAATGAGGCCAATTTATTCACCATGATGGTAAGTAAAGGTAACAGTCCGGCATTGTATAAAACGATAGCTGAACGTAAAAAAAACAATACAACTTTTAGTTATGTTGTACGACCGACAAAACATGTTGTTGATGAGCTATCAATATATCCGACGGCATCATTTATCTTTGGCCATAGTAAAAAGACTCAGTTGTCTCAAGTGGTAGCATTGCCTTTAGGAATGGAATTAGTCATAAAGATTAATCCTCAGTTTATGCAGTCGTATCGGCAGACCGTCATTCCAATGTTACTTTCTGGGATTGCTATTCCGGTTATTCTGATGTTGGCTGGTGCGTCGTTATTTGCAGTGGTGATATTAAAAAAATTAGCGCGTGTGAATCAGGGCATGAATCGGGTTATTTTAGGCGAAAAAGGGGTTAAGTTACCCGTTAGTGCTAATGATGATGAATTTGATGTGTTGGCTATGCATCTTAATTTTTTGATTGAACAGGTCGAGAAAAAAGAAACCTCACTGAAAGCATTATCTGTTGGAATGGCTCATGATCTCCGTACTCCTATCGCACGAATGAAATTACGATTAGAGCGATTATTAACCCAACAAACAGCGCCACATACTCAAGAGTTAGAAGCCTGCCATGATGATCTTGAAGTCTTACTTGGTATGTTTAATGGTATGTTAGAAATTGCTAATTTAAACAGTGGTAAGCAACATATTGATAAAGAATGGGTTGATTTATCACAAGTGTGTCGTGATGTTGTTGAGTTTTTATCACCGATTTCAGATGAGAAATACCAGCAATTAATATTTCGAGAAGATGAGCAATACCGATTACAGGGTGAACCAAGTCTCTTATTTAGAGCGGTATATAATTTGGTTGAAAATGCGATTAAGTACACCCCAGAACGTGGTGTGATTAATGTGATTGTCGATCATTTTGGTATTGTAGTCACTGATAATGGCATGGGTGTTTCTGATGAAGATAAAGAGCGTATTCGTGAGCCAATGTTCCGCGCTGATCGCAGCCGTACTCATCAAGGGTTTGGGTTAGGGTTATCGTTGGTTGAGGCGGTGGTTGTGCGTCATAATGGCGAATTGGTTTTCAGTGATAATAATCCGGGATTACGATCGCGATTATATTTACCACTAGCATCTGAAGGTGATTCAAAGAGTGGTGAATAATAATGGCTAATACTAATACTAATTATAACTAGTTTATGCTCTAGTGTAAGAGCAAAAAAGCCCAACTAATTCTTATATACTTTCAGTGAGAAAGATAAGTGTTGGTTGGGCTTTTTCTAAAAAATGACAGTAGTACTTATGTAGTACTTATTAGCTGTTGATAGCGTTGAATTTGTCTTTACGTTCATTAAAACGGGTAACTAAATCGTCAATGCTATCTTGGCAGTAAGGTTTGAGTCCACTCATCAACATGCGCTTACTACCTGTACCTACAATTTCTCCATTTTCTTTAAAGCAAAAACGCAGAGTGACGTAACCACGTTTGCCTTCTACTTCAATAATAGAGTCAGTGAGTTCAACAGTCGGCGCTGTTAGATCTAAACGTGTGAAATCAAGTTCCATGCATTCATAGATCACTAATGGGCGCGCTGGATTGATCATGATATCTTTTGATTTCATCAAAGGTACCATGATGTGAGGAAAGTTCATTCCAGAAAATTGCACATAGTTTTTAGTGACTTGTGAAATTAGTACTTCATTTGTTGTTGTTTCACCGCTACGAATGACATCCATGTACACTTTTCCCTTACAGTCGATCACGGACAGTTCTGTAGGGGTTTTTATGTCTATAAGTAGGCAGCTTGATTCATTGATCATACCTGCAAATTCGAAGCGCATTTTTTGGCTCAGGCCAACATTCGCTAAAAGAACAGAAAATAGCAGATCGCCAGGTACACAAAACCGCTTGTTATCTTCATCGTGAATAGGGTTAAAGTCACCGGCTACGCGTTTTGCAAAATGGCTTGCTTGCTCACGAGTAAAAGATAATTCACCGTTGTTATCTGAGTAATATGAATCTAAAAACATGTTTACTTATAATACCTAAAAATAAGACTGGGGCTATTCTACAACATAAATATCGCTTTAATGGTCTAGCCAGATGATATTAATGTAAATACATATATTGACAAAATAGATAGCTATGATACTTGGATGAAAAAGCTAAGCCGAGAGTAATGAGCTTAGCTTTATAGTTGTTTTATCGTTAATTGTATTATTGGCTATAAGCGTAATTCTAGTGGGATTACGGTAACTTTATCGCCAATATGCGCATATTCTTGCTGTGGTGGTATTTCTATTAAGCAATTAGCTTCACTCATTGAGCGTAAGATCCCTGAGCCTTGTGAACCAATACTTTTAACGGTAAGACGACCATTGGCATCCCAATTAAAATAGCCACGTAAATATTCGGTGCGTCCAAGACGAGAACGTAAAGGTTCAGCCGCGATTGCAGTGTAGGTTTGTGGCTGCCAATGTTGATAACCTTGCTGTTTGCGAATTGCAGGCTCTACAAATTGTAAGAATGTCACCATCACAGCGACAGGATTACCTGGTAAACCAAAGAATGGTACATCATCAATATGTCCAAACGCTAATGGACGCCCTGGACGCATATTGATCCGCCAGAAATTAATCTCTCCTAACTTATCAAGCACTGTTTTGATGTAATCAGCATCACCAACAGAAACACCGCCTGATGATAAAATCATATCTGCTTGTTGGCTGGCTTGGCGTAATGTGGTTTCAAGTGCCGTTTCACTGTCTTCAATGATACCCAAATCAACCACTTCACAGCCGAGACGAGTCAGTAAAGCAAATAAGCTATAACGGTTTGAATCATAAATACAGTTTTGCTGTTGTGCTTCACCGGGAGCTTGTACTTCATCACCGGTTGAGAAAATGGCGACGCGAAGAGGCGCGTTGATGGTGATCTTATCTAGCCCTAAGGAGGCAACCATCCCTAATTCAGGCGCGGTGATTGTTTGTCCTTTAGCGACTGCGATTTGATCAATAGCAAGATCTTCACCGGCTAAACGAACATTTTGACCTGCTTTAATAGCACCCATAGCAAGATTAAACGTGACGGTGTCACCATCTTGTTGTGCTTGCTCTCGCATAATAACGGTATCAGCATGTTGAGGAACAGGTGCGCCTGTCATAATACGAACCGCTTCACCGGTTCGTAACGGATGTGGATAATGATGCCCCGCTAAAACCTGACCGACAACCGTGTAGCTATTAAGGTCAATATCAGTGCCGCGAATCGCATAACCGTCCATGGCTGAATTTGTATGTTGCGGCACATTTACCGGTGAAAGAATATCTGTGTGTACGATATGACCTAGCGCTTGTTTTAGCTCAACCGTTTGAGGATTATCAAGGGGTTTTATTTGATCAAGAATACGGGCTCGACCTTCATCAACCGATAACATCCCTTGTGGTTGAATATCATCACAACTGGCTGTTTTTATTGGATGCTGTTGTGACTGTGACTGTGACTGTGACTGGCGACTGAATTGAACCACAAAATCGGTTAACTGATCGATAT
>CAMQXY010000131.1 GCA_947039005.1 uncultured Photobacterium sp. | reverse complement strand
TGACAGTGCTGTTGAATAAAGCCAATTGAATGGTGGTTGAAGGCTTCTGGTTGTTCAATATTACACACATGCCCACACCCCGCGAGTTGCGTTAACACACTGTTTTTATGATATTGAATCATTTCTTTGACTGGTTTAATGAACATATAATCATGTTCCCCCATTAAATACAGTGTCGGGATAGTCAGTTCTTTTTCTTTAAAGTATTTCATGATTGGATTGACGTCAGTGGCGAGTTTAAACCAACGTTTAAATTCTTGTTGGCATAACTTTTTAGCTTCGCGGATAAATAAGTGACGTGATTGACGCTGATTTTTTTGTGGCATGACGATATAAGCAAATAAACGATATAACCACATATACGGTAGAATATTTTTGCTCAGGTTGCCGAGTTTCATCAGTAATTGAGAACGGATATTTAAACGTGTAACAGCCCCACCAAGGGTCATTGTTTGTACACGTTGAGGAGCAAGTTCCGCCAAATGACGAATAATGATTGTGCCCAATGAGATACCGACAAAATGGGCTGATTGGATATTGAGATGATTCAGTACATTAAGAATATCTTTGGTCACCATTTTGAACGTATAGTTATTGTTCATTACATCTTGAAACATGGTGTTAGATTTACCATGGCCGCGTAAATCCAGTAATAATAAATTAAAATGCTGTTTGTAGGCTTTTATTTGCTTAAACCAGATCGCTGAACTGCCACCTGCACCATGTACAAAAACCACCCATTGTTTACTTTCTTTATGTGGATATGTTTTGTAAAACAGCATGTTATTCAAATTATTCTGCCTTCCTTGAGAATGATATTTGCATAGTAACATGAGAATTCAATTCAGGTACTGTCTTATAGATAGTGAAAGCATTATTGTGTTTAGTAGATCACTTCTTCGTCGTCATGGGGAATACTATTTATAATGAGTCGCTTAATCATATGGGGCACAATACAGTAGATCGGCATTTGTTTTAAACGCCCTCGTAAGCGCAGTGATTTTACCGCATCTCGGTAATCAATATTACGGTGCAAAGGGAATTGATGACTAAATGCATTAATAAAATGTTGCTGATAGAGCCAATAGGAGAAGCGATTTAACTTATGTTGTCGAAAATAAGCCACTACATTTTCAGGTACTGATAAATTAAATAAACGCTGACATAAACTAACAGCAAGATAGAGGCTATTATCATTGCCAACTTGCTGGTGGAGTTGAATCAGATTGTGCCAAAAAGTTGCTTGTCGACTAAAGTAAACAAACTGCAAATATAAATTATAAATATCACGTAAGCCATAATGATAATCAATTTGGTTAAATAACATGATGGCTTGATGAAGCACCATTGCATCGGGTGATAATAATGTCGCGGGTTCACATAATTGTGGTGATAAATGATGATGTAGCAGTGGGCTTGAGTCGAGTTTATTGGTTAATGTTCTCGGTAATAATTGAAAGTGAATCGCGAGTTCAGTACGGCGTTTTTTGTGGATCAATGGGGTGGTTTGTTGTGCCCAGCGGCGATAAAAGGTTTCTTCATAGTCAGCGATATTTTTGTAACGCCAGCCATTGTTTAATAATGCTTTCTCAACGTTAGCGACATGCTGTTGTGGGACGTAAATATCAATATTATGTTTGATTCTGCCAGCGAACATATCATTATCGAGTAACTGTAATGCACTACCGCGTAAGTAACGCCATGAGTTAATAACATCATGTAATTGTTTACTGAGGTGTTGGTGTTCAAGTAAAAGTTGTTGTTGTTGTTTTTGATAGCTGTAAAACCCTGATTGTAATTGCTGTTGGGTGTGTAGCGGTAGATCTTGTCCGATGTACGCCCGATCACAACTTGCTTTTAATTGCCCTAATAATGATAAGTGGCGGGCTTCGGTGGTTATTTTGTAACTGAGTTTGTCATCGATGTTCAGTAATCTATTAGGGTTATTGAGAACATCAATGAGCAATAATTCCGACATTGCACCTTGCTCCTTGTCTCCGTTTTACTGTTGAATCATTTTATCGTCTGCTCAGGGAAAGCATTTAACCTTCCCTAAACAAGAGAGTATTACAGTGGTAGTGGGTAGGTGAAAAAGATTAAGTGTAATAAGTTAAACGTAAAATGAACCACAATTGCAACTGTTATCTTCTTAGTCCAATAATAGCTTACACCGTAAAGTATGCCAGCCAGTGTTGCAATTATGACAAATAAGGGTCCTCCAGCCAGATGTGCTAAACCAAATAAAACACTCGCGATAATAATAGCCGTGGTGGGTGATAATCTTTTGCATAGGAACCCTTGAATATAACCACGAAATAACACTTCTTCAGCGACACAGGTAAAAATGAGATTATTAATGGCAAAGATCCACCACCATGAGGGGATCGTAAATTCGGGTTTGACTAATTGTAATCCCCACGCTAATAACGGCAATGCGATTAAACCACTCCCAATAATACTTTTTTGCATACGTGAAAGTGAAAGTTGGTGCCAGTTATATTCGTTATTGCTTAATATATTTGGCACTAATATCAGTAGTGCAAAAATAAGCATCGGTTTATCAATATTAAAGTAAAGTGTAAACGGGCGACTGAGTGGACCACTATTGACTTGATCAAGCACCAACAAATTATTGATGCCGGGATAAAGGTGAAGGATTAATCCTATTACCCACAACACAATGACGCTATGACCTAGATAGCGCAGAGGCTTGGTGCGTTGTCGAGCAGTAACACTGGCGATAGCAAGACCACTTATCACAATCGCAGCACCGATAAGCGTTAAGACATTAAATGTCACTGCCGTAATCAGTGTAAGTGCCAGTGAAATGCGCCACGCGGTTGTTTTTGTTAAGGCACAGCCAATACTGATCGCCAGTAACAGCCATACCAACATAGTTGGAAAAATAAGATAATTCATAAAAGGGATAGGTAAAAAATGATCATCGTTATCATATACAGCACGTTGACGATGATTAAAACATATCTTTTATGCGTTCTCGCTAATATATTATCGCTAATACATACCGATGTTCTGCCACAACGACGGCTTTAATAATATTAAAATGGAATCAAGCATGACGGATACATTACAACCGACGACACGCGCTTTAATGGTTCAAGGTACAACCTCTGATGCAGGTAAAAGTGTGCTGGTGGCAGGATTATGCCGAGTATTAGCACGCCAAGGTATTAATGTTGCGCCGTTCAAATCACAAAACATGGCGCTAAACAGTGCGGTAACCAAAGATGGTGGTGAGATAGGACGAGCCCAAGCGGTTCAAGCTCAAGCGTGTGGTATTGAGCCTAGTGTGCACATGAATCCAGTATTGCTTAAACCTAATACTGATGTTGGCGCACAAGTGATCGTTCAGGGTAAAGCGTTAGCTGACATGAATGCGGTGGGTTATCACAATTATAAGAAAGTGGTGATGACACCGATTATGGAATCTTTCGCACTACTGCAACAACAGTATCAAACCATTATTATTGAAGGTGCGGGTAGCCCTGCTGAAATCAATTTACGTGAAAATGATGTCGCTAATATGGGGTTTGCGGAAAAAGCCGATGTGCCCGTGATCATTATTGCGGATATTGACCGCGGTGGTGTGTTCGCACATATTTACGGCACGTTGGCATTGTTATCTGAATCTGAACAAGCGCGAGTGAAAGGCTTTGTGATCAACCGCTTCCGTGGTGATATTAAGCTGCTTGAATCAGGTTTAGAGTGGCTAGAGCAAAAAACAGGTAAGCCCGTATTAGGTGTTTTACCGTATTTGCATGGTCTAATGCTTGAAGCTGAAGATGCAATAAATTGTCAACAAGTCGAAGCTGCAGATCACCAATTAAAAGTGGTTGTGCCTGTTCTTACACGGGTGAGTAACCATACCGATTTTGATCCACTGCGTATGCACCCTCAAGTTAATTTACAGTTTGTCGGTAAAGGACAGCCATTTCCTGCCGCTGATTTAATCATTATTCCAGGCACCAAAAGTGTCCGTAGCGATTTAGCCTTTTTACGCCAACAAGGCTGGGATAAACAGATCCAACGTCATTTACGCTTAGGCGGTAAAGTGATGGGGATTTGTGGTGGGTATCAGATGTTAGGTGAAACTATTGCCGATCCACATGGTATTGAAGGAAATGCGGGGAGTAGCCGTGGTTTAGGTTATTTATCTATCGCAACAACAATTGAAACAAACAAATGTCTGCAACAAACCGAAGGTACGTTAACCATGCCCGATCAAGCGCCGGTTAGGGTAAAAGGCTATGAAATTCATGCAGGTGTAACTCAAGGTGTCAGCATTGACGCACCATTGCAATTAACCGATGGTCCAGACGGACAATTAGGCTGTGATAATCAAGTCTTTGGTACTTATTTGCATGGTATTTTTGAACAACAAGCCGCCTGTGATGCGATTTTAAGTTGGGCAGGGTTAGAAGCCACTCAAACCCCTGATTTTGATGAAATTCGAGAACAAGGTATTGATCGCATTGCTGATACCATCGAGGAGCACATGGATCTTGGTGCGTTATGGCCGCAATGGGCTGATCAGTTTACGAGTAAGTGATCATGTAAATAATGTGCAACTGCCTCATCTTGGCAGTGGCCAATAACCGTATTATTGGGTAATGCTTGCTTGACGTTATCAGGCGCATTGCCCATTACTAATCCCTTGGCTACCATTGAAAGCATTTCGATATCATTCATGCCATCACCAAAAGCAATGCAGTGGTTAAGATCAAAACCAAGATCTTGAGCAACGATAGCTAATGCGTGTCCTTTTGATACCTCTGAGTGCATTATTTCAAGACACCACGCAGTAGAAAATGTCATATTTACTTTATGGCGTAAGGTGGTGTTTAGTTTATCTTGTAAACTATTTAAACAATCAACACTGCCATTATTGGTGGTGAATGCTATTTTTATCACATGATTAAGCGGTGGATCATTGAGGTCAAAGTGCTGATAGTCAAAGTCTGGATTATGAGGAATATGGTTAACTAGGCACAGATCATCACTATAAATATATATCTGAAGTTCAGGCATATTTTGGCTTTGAACCAGTATATCGCGAACAATATCACTCTGAAGTTCTTGTTTTAATATCATTTCTCCGTCACGATCATGTATGCAAGCGCCATTAGAGCTGATCACATAACTTGGAATGCCAATTTTTTCCTGAATTTTGGTGACATTACAATGATGACGTGCTGTTGAAATAACAAGATGTTTACCTTGCTGATAAAATTGCTTTAATACCTGTTGAGTAAAAGGTGCAATGTTGTGTTCAGGGGTGAGCAGTGTACCGTCTAGATCTGAAGCCACAATGTGATACATGGAACGCCTCGATAATAGGAAAAGAGAAAGGTTGATATTACAGATTACTAATTTAAAACAGTTATTAAAGGAAAAAAGAGGTGTAACGCAAGAAAATGAAAGCAACTTTGAAGGTAAACGATATTTATACGAAAGTATTGATTGCTTGAATCATAGCGTTATGTAGCGATGAATAAAATATGAGAGTGTAATTTCTGTTATTATTCTAAGGGTAAATTTTCTCTATATTATGGCTATCATTATTTCATGAAATCGTATACTCATCGCCTCGATCGTTTTATTAGTCAAAATAGTCCTCACTCCATTTCAGATACACGCCTTTTAGTGGCTCAAAAAAGAATCATCGTCGATGGGGTGGTAGCGTCGTCAAATCAACAAAAAGTGACGCAATTTACTCATGTTGAATTAGATGGGCACTGCCTGCAAGATAATAAACCCATTTATATCATGTTGAATAAACCTCAAGGTATTGTTAGCGCAACTAAAGATCTTAAACATACAACGGTATTAGATCTTATTGATCATCCTCAGAAAGATGAATTGCACATTGTTGGACGGTTAGATTTTAATACCACAGGATTAGTGTTGTTAACTAACGATGGTGCATGGTCGCGTCAAATAAGTTTACCTGAAACAAAGCTCGCAAAAGTATATGAAGTCACCTTGTCAAAGCCAGTCACTGATGAATATATTAAAGTTTTTCAAGATGGTATTTATTTTGGATATGAAGATATTACAACTAAGCCTGCGCATTTAGAAATAGTGTCAGAGTACCAAGCAAGGCTTTCATTGGTTGAAGGTAAGTATCATCAAGTGAAACGTATGTTTGGTTTTTTTCAAAATGAAGTATTAGCACTGCATCGTGTCTCTGTGGGTACGATGTCTTTAGAGGGACTTGAGGTTGGAGACTATAGAGAGTTTGTTGTCGATAAAACAACAGACTAATACCAATCACAATAAGTGTCTGACTTCATTTAATGTCCTCTTTCGTCATTCCCTACAGTGAATGCCCGCGAGGGTGATAGGGAATCTAATGTTTTTAAAAGATGACCACTTAATTAATGGGATTGGTATAACTAACAGATTAACCAAGAGTTTGTTGTTGTGGCTAATACCGATTGTGGTAGTTAACTATTGTGGTAGTTAACGACACCAAGAAAAAAATCCGACTTAAATAAGCCGGATTTTTATTATTAATAAGCTTAACGATTATTAATGGTGATCGTGACCTGACATCTCTTTCGTTGGCGTTACTTTTTGCATCGCTGGAGCATGCGCTTTTAGCCATGTTTTCATGAACGTAATTTCTTTGAGCTGTGCTTTAACAATGCTAGTCGCAAAAGTTTTGGTTGATTGGTCTTTTAGATAAGGCATGATGACTTCAGCCATTTCTACTGCGGCTTCATGGTGAGGGATCATACCCGCCACAAAATCAACATTTGGATTACCAGTTAGTTTAACTTCCATCATGTTGTGCATGATTTTCATTGATTTGGTCATCATTTCTTGTGAGTTAGCAATATCACGTTGATCTTTTGGTAGTTCTTTATGCGATGCTAACCACTTCTTCATATAAATCACTTCTTCTTTTTGTGATTTAATGATATTGACAGCTAATTGATGTACAGCAGGATCCGTGAGTGTCGGTAGGATCGACTCACTCATCACGATAGCACCTTCATGGTGAGGAAGCATACCCGCCACAAAGTCTAAATCAGGATCACCCGTTAATTTTAATGTATGCATACCTGACATTGCCGCCATAGAGTCATCCATCATTGTCTTTGATGCTTCTAAACTAGTCGTAGCTTTAGTCGGCATATGATTACTATGATCGACGACATTTTCACTTGCGAATGCAGTTGTAGAAAGCAAGGTTGATAAAAGAATAGCTAAAGATAATTTTTTCATGATGATCTCGATATGTGTTGTAAGTGCGATAACATAAAGCTTCCAGTATGTGGAAGGTCAATATATTTTTGTTATATTACATATAAATAGAGTATTTATCGTTATATAGCCAATATCTCAATGTAGCTAAGGTATATTGGTCGGTGATACTCCGTATTATGTAGCCGTCATTTTAATATCAATGATAAATAGTCTTACTAAATCGGATATGTTTTGCATTTTTCATTATTTCGATAAAAGCATAATGATCTAATCGTAACAAGGTTTCATGATCGCCAGCTTCAATATAAATATTATCTAGATCATCAAGTTGTTGGTCGTAGATTACGGTTATATTATACGCACTCCCAATTGGCGGAATGGCTCCTTTTTCGCAATCAGTAAATAAACGATAAACCTCTTTTTCATCAAGAAGATGATATTCAGCATTAAGTTCATGGTTCAGAATCGCCAAATTTATCTTTTTGTCAGCGGGTAATACCGCCATGACTTTACGGCCTTCATGATCTAATAGTAAAACTGCTTTAGCGATCATTTTAGGTGGAATGCCTGATGTTGCAGCATTACCCAATGAATCTTCAGTGTGATAATGATAAACCTTTTGATAATCAATATGATTTTTCTGTAAATATTCATTTATTCTTGTTGAAATAGCCATAATAACCTCCTATAAGACTGATATTTTCAATCGGAGAGTGCTTAGGTAATTTATCTCATAAAGTATAGTTTAGATGTATCAAATAGGGGGCTATTTAAATCACCACATTATTAATTAAGCCATACAGCGTAACCAATGATGTGGTGATTAATATTAGTGTTATTTATTGTTGATGATATCGTGCGTCACAGTTGCGATTGCTTTGATATATAACATAAATAAGAAAGAGATATTTTGCTGGATGTGTTTTGCTATATTTTTTGAATTATCAATAGCATATCTGTGTATACAGGGTGGGGTATTTCGATATAAATAGTTAATATTATCGGTAATCAATAAATGCCGTAACTGGTGTTTTAAATCATTGATATCAAGTGATTCAGTAACCAGATTATCGTAGATATGGTGAATGCTAATTGGGTTAAAAGAGAGTTTATTATCGGTAATATTAATAAACCCTTTCGTCATCACCGTCACTTCTTCTGACCAGCGTGTAGGATCGTATTGACGTGCGAGATAATGCGCAAAAGCAAAATAGCCATAATGACTATTAAGATTAGATTGAATGGTGTGATCGTTATTAACAGCGTCAACCCAACTATCAATAGATACTGCTAATTTGTCCTGAAAATAATTAAAAAATTTCGAGTATGAGCCTTTTATTTTGATTAAATCAAGTTGATGCATGCTAAGTTCAGCGTTTACTTGAGCGAGAAGTAAAGGTGTTGTTAATGTCGTTATTGTTTGTGATGGTGCTGTTGTTATATTGTTCATATCTGTCTTCGTTAGCTATACAATCGTTTGATTATTCAAATAATTTCATTGGGTGAGATTAAACAACGATTAGCGGTGAGGTTTTGTAGGCTAGCTCGCAAAAATTTAAAATAATGAGGTTATTGAGTCGCGCTTTTAACTAAATGGTTAACTTGTGATCTATACGAAGTAAAGTCGGGCGTGTATCTGTAGAAACTTAAAATAATACTAATCCTAATAACGAAGGTTATTATTCGTTATCT
>CAMQXY010000130.1 GCA_947039005.1 uncultured Photobacterium sp. | reverse complement strand
AGCACGAACGATTATGAATGCTATAAATAATAATAGCGCCATTTTAGTCATCATTTTCAATTGACCCATTTTTTATTACGCCATCCCATCTAACAAGGGAAATAAAAAATATAAAAATCAATAAACTACATCAAAAAAAATCATTATTAAGTATTAAATTCGCCATTTTTTTTCAAAAAAATATAAAAATAGGTGTACATCAGCTCTACAACTGCTATTATCCGTCTCGCTCTGTTGTTTAAGAGTTATTAAATGCAACACCAAGTAAAAGTTAAACTAAAGTTACATTGACGTTTTCGTTTTGTGTCTCTGTGTTTCCCTTGTATTGGCAGTATCATTAATAATTTAACCACGTAGCACATCGCATTTTAGCGGTTAATTAATCTCAACTATAAGGGACATCACATGTCTAATCAAACAACTGGTCTAGTAAAATGGTTTAACGAAGAGAAAGGTTTTGGTTTCATTACTCAAGACAACGGCGGTGCTGACGTATTCGTTCACTTCCGTGCTATCGCTTCTGAAGGTTTCAAAACTCTTGCTGAAGGCCAAAAAGTGTCTTTTGAAGTAGAGCAAGGCCAAAAAGGTCTTCAAGCTGCAAACGTTGTAGCTCTATAATTTATCATTCTTTGATAAGTTAAGAAAAATGCTGGCTTAGGCCGGCATTTTTTATGCCTGTAATTTAGTAAAAGAACGAAAAAAGCCAACTATCAAATAGTCAGCTTAAATATCATCACTTCGACAACACTATTCTAATGTTTATACAATTCACATCCGTTGTTACCGACGCAATGCATTAAGTCTACTTTGTACCAAACCAAATACCGTATCTGATGGATAAAATCCTTGCTCAGCCTCTATACCCACAGGATTCCCCGTAAATATTTCAATCGCCTGTGATACATGGCTAATCGCCCAAATTTGAAACTCGCCTTTTTCTACTGCTTCAACAATGTCTTTACGTAACATTAAATTATGAACGTTAGACTCAGGAATAATCACCCCTTGCCCCGATGTTCGCCCTTTAATACCACACACATCAAAGAAGCCTTCAATTTTTTGATTAACACCACCAATCGGCTGCGCTTCACCAAATTGATTCATTGAGCCAGTGATCGCAATATCTTGTCGAAGTGGTAATCCAGAAAAAGCAGACACAATCGCGCACACTTCCGCCATTGATGCACTATCACCATCAACACCGCCATATGACTGCTCAAAAGTAAGATGAGTCGTTAATGGGATTTTAGCGGTCTTACCAAATACTGAAGCTAAATATGCAGAGAGAATCATCACCCCTTTAGAGTGAATATTACCGCCTAGCTCAGCACTGCGTTCAATATCAAACACTTCACCATTACCATAAGCAGTGGTGGCAGTAATACGGCTTGGTGCACCAAACTGATAATCTGAGGTTGCGATCACTGACAGTGCATTCACTTGCCCAACAGCATGCGAATGAACATCAAGTAAAGTAGTACCCGTCACAAAGCTTTGCATCACATGATCTTTTAAGCGACTCACTCGTAACTCTTGATTTAGCATCGCTTGTTCAACATGGCTACTGCGGATCATAGTGGCATTAGAAGCACGCGCAACATAATTAGTTTCACGCAATAAATTCGCAATATCAGCCGAGTGTAGCGACAACTTATTTTGATCATCTGCTTGGCGTGAACTGTATTCAATAATCCGCGCAATGGCTTTACGATCACAATGGAGCATGTCGTTATCATGCACTATACTGGCTATAAACCGAGCGTATTGTTCTTCTGATATATCAGTACGCGGCATATCATCTTCAAAATCAGCGGTAACACGGAACAATTCTTTAAATTCCGGATCATAGTGTTGCAGTAACTGATAGGTTTGATAATCACCAAATAAAATGATTTTCACATTCAATGGAATCGCTTCTGGCTCCAATGAAATCGTTCCAGACAGCGTCACTTCTCGCTCAAGGGAGCTTAAATTGAGCTTTTGGGCGCGTAAAGCACGTTTGAGTCCATCCCACACATAAGGACGTTCAAGCACTTTCACTGCATCCATCATCAATACGCCACCATTAGCACGATGAAGGCTACCCGCTCGAATTAAAGAAAAGTCCGTAAACACGGTTCCTTTATAGGTCGCATTTTCAACATAACCAAAGATAGAATGGTAACTTGGACTTTCTTCCACTTCCGTTGGAAATTTACACTCATCCTGTTGATGCACTAATACATTGACTTGATAACGGCGTGGCATTTTTTTATCTAATGAAGCATAAGCGAGTGCAACTTGCTCTTCATTTTCCTCAAGAAAAATATCAATATTGTCTAAAATATCCGCATACATATCAGCTAAATATTCTTTTACATCAACCACTTTTTTATATTTAAGTTGTAAATCTTTAATGCAATGACCGACAACCTCTTGCGCGATATTTTCATCCAGTTTTTGCTGCTTGTCTGAATATTGTTCTTCCCACTCCGTTAACTTACGCACAATGCCACGTAATTCAACTTCAAGTGCATTAATAGTCTTTTCAAACAGTTGCTGATCATCTGCTGACAATGTCGCAAAACTGGCTTCCGTATGCGGTTCTTTGCCATTCATCGCCACTAACTGATAATCACCTTGAGTTGTGATTGAGACACTAATACCACGCTCTTCAGCGCTTTTCGTTAATGACTGTAATGTTGTTTCTTGTTTAGTGGTTAATTCTGATTTTAATTTTTCCGCACGAGAATAATAAAGCTCATTATCAAACGCCAATGGAAACGCTTTAACTAACCGTTTCATTAGATTTTCAATGTCTTTTTTAAATGTACTTCCTTCTCCTGCTGGTAGTTTTAGCACTTTAGGACAGCGCGTATCGCCAAAGTTCGACACATAACACCAATCATACAATGTATGACTATTACCATTAGGCTCATGGCGATTTAAATAACGCATCACCATGGTACGTTTACCTAAACCATTACGACCAATGGCATAAATATTATAACCTTTTTCTTTTATCGACATTGCAAACTCAACTGCATGTTGAGCGCGTTCTTGTCCTACTATTTCATCTAATGGTGTAAGGTGCTTAGTTGACTTACACGTATCACTCAATCCGTTTAGGGCTGCAGTACGATACAGCTTGTCACTGGTTAGAGGTGCTAAAGGCATAATCGATCCCTCTTGTTTATGACACTTATATTAAGTTTACGCACAAATAACTGACTATTAAGTGATATAACTAGATTTAGTGCAAAATCTCTCACTATTACTGTTTTTTTGATGAAAAATTAACCACAAAAAAAGCCCAACGCAATATTATTCCTAAAAATAAATATCACATTGAGCTTATTTTTTATCGCTTAATCAGTTACAAAGCGAAAAATTAACTTTTAGCCTAAGGTTACCATCGCGCCTTTACCCACACCTTCATAAGCAAAAACATCAAGACGATCAGTTACCGCTAATTGGGGTTTGATTTGTTCAGCAATATAAGAAGCTAATAATTCAACGGTTGTATCGGTGGCTAAAATTTCAGTCACTGATTTTGAAATCGCTAATTCAAATTCGCCTTGCGGGGCGGTATAACGAAAACCGTAATGGGTTTCATCATTAATATTTGCCGCTGCCGCACTTAAATTTAATTCACTGACACTGATCACATCTTCCTGTGAGCCTAAGTAAATATCCTGCCAACGATGTGCCCATTGTTGTTCTAAATCAGCATGACGTTGACCATTAACCACTAACTCAATCGGTGAACGGTGTCCGTGCGCAATACGTTGACAATTACCATCATGTTTTTTCAAGCCATGGCTGTAATGATAAAACGCGCCATCAATGTTTTCATGGCGTAAGGTTATTTCTAACCCTTGTACATTGGCAGGTAAATTGCCAAGCAGCACTTGTTCTACATGTTTAGTGACACTTTCAACAGTGATAGCTTCTGCATCAATAAAACAAAATGCTTGTTCTGGGCTGTGTAAGTGGATTGCATGTTGATCACTGACTAAATCAACTGTCATATATTCCGCTTTAGTGGGCGCGGTTTGAATAGCGGTTGATGCTGACGGGATCAATAACCGATGATCAACATATTGATCAACAAGTTGTTTAATTTGCTTTTTTACGCGGCTGAAATCAAGCACCATGCTCATTTCATTCAACTCACCCGACATCACCACATCAAGAATCCAACTCTCACCCACCATTCCCCGTTGTGGGCACAAGTAAGATGCGTCAATTACAGTGAGATCTCTAACGAATAGCTTCAAGGTGAAGTCCTTTATTGATAATGGTTGTCGTTTACTAGGGGGATGCATTATACGCGGCTAAACGGGTGAGTAAACCTTCAGTTTTCTCACCGTCTAAGAAAATGACTCGACGTGGCAATTACACCCATTAATTATAATGCTAGCCACCTTGATACATGATTGAAACCTAACCCTAGAAACGGTAATTCAGTGACGCATACCCCGTTGAAATACTTTTTATTTGTGAGGCAACTTTGTCTGATGACCATGGTTTAATATCTTTGCCTTGTGTCGCAGTATGTCGTAACCCAATTTCAGCCGAAATATGGTTAGAAATACGCCAAGCGACACCAGCCTGAATACCAAGTACTTCACCTGACTGACTATTCGAACCATACCCCTCGCCTTTAGTGTCAGATATCATGTAACCTAAATGAGCACCAATAAACGGATTGATGGTTTTACCTGCGCGGAAAATATAATCGGCATTTAATAAATGTAACGTCACATCTGTTTCAATCGCCTTAGCGCCATCTAAATCAGACTCAGCACTCATTTTTTGCCAGCTGTAATAAATACGCCCCGCACCACCAGCAGTATAGAAACCCAGATCAGCCCCCACAAATCCTGCTGCATCAGGCGATGAAAAATGATTGATCAATGTGGTGTTATTACCATTAACGGTACCCGCAGTCATGCTGATATCACTGCTTCCGCCCGTTACACCAACAAAATAATGGGTGCTATCATCAAATTTAATCAATGGTGCCGCAGGAGTGCTATCACTAACAGGTTGTAATACCAAAGATTCAGCGGCTTGGGCAGAGCTTGACAATAATAGCGCGGTAAACGCACTGATAATGACTGTTTTATTGATCATGGTTGAACTTAGTCCTTTCGTTGCTATAAAGTGGCATTATATCACTGATATTTATTGTAAATTTTTCTTATGAATAATACTTCAATAATTCATCAACCTTGAGTAATAACAGCCATCACATCACCTGTAACAGTGACATTTTCTCTCATATTGTGATTGATAAAAACATAATAAGGAATAAAACTGAAAAGTAATTATACCTATTGCAGATATATAAAAGTGACATTCCTCACAAAACGACGTTAATTTTCCCCGTATAACTAGTCAATTATCTCATCAACTAATTAAAACAAATGAAAAAAATAACCTTTTTAGCATCAGCGGTAACAGCAGCATTAACCGCAGTTGTTGCTCTACCTGCAAGTGCTTGTACTACCATTCTAGTCGGTAATCAAGCAACAACGGATGGCTCTTATATTATTGCTCGTAATGAAGATTACCAAGCAACCAATGCTAAACATTTTGTCTTTCATCCTGCAGAAAAAATGCAGCAAAGTGACTTCCATGGTAACGCGAATAATTTCAGTTACCCTGCCGCTAAAGACGCATTGCAATACACTTCAATGTCTGATTTTGATACTCATAATAAAAGCATGGGTGAAGTGGGCTTTAACTCTGCGGGCGTAGGCATGTCGGCAACCGAAACTATCTATAATGGTGCAAAAGCACTAAAAGCCGATCCGTATGTCACAAAAACAGGTATTGGTGAAGATGCCATTGAAAATGTGATTTTACCGCGTATTCACTCTGCAAAAGAAGGCGTAGAGTTACTTGGTAAGATCATTGAAACTCAAGGTGCGGCAGAAGGTTTTGGGGTTGCATTTGTTGATAATACCGGTATTTGGTATTTAGAAAGTGGCAGCGGTCACCAATGGATGGCTGAGAAAATCCCAGCGGATACATACTTCGTTTCAGCAAACCAAGGTCGTTTAAGCACTTACTTACCTAATAATCCTAATTACATGGCATCGCCAACATTAGTTAGCTTTGCAGAGCAACATGGTTTATACAAAGCTGAAGCGGGCAAACCTTTCAACTTCCACGCTGCTTACTCACAAGATACACCTAATGATGTAACGTATAACTATCCACGCGTGTGGACGTTGCAGCATATGTATACTCAAGGATTAACCACTAAGATCGATCAAGGTACAACTTTCCCTGTTTTCTTAAAGCCAACACGGAAACTTAGCGTTGCGGATGTTGAACAAGGTCTACGTAATCATTACCAAGGCACATCACACGACCCTTATGCAACCCAAAACCCGAAAGAAGCTTACCGCCCTATTTCGGTGTTCCGTACTCAAGAGTCACACGTATTACAAGTACGTCCTAATTTACCGACTGCGATTGGTGACGTGGAATATATCTCATACGGCATGAGTGCTCTTGGGGTTTACTTGCCTTATTACCAAGGTATGACGGAAGTACCGCATGCATTAACCATTGGTACTAATAAAGCTGACAGTGCGTCGGCTAATTGGGCATTCCGTAAGCTACAAACACTGGCAATGACAAATTGGAAAGAATTCTCTCCAATCGTACAAACGGCTTACCATAAGTTTGAAGTTCAAACTGCATCTAAACAACGTGAACTTGAAAAACATTATCTTAAAATTTACAAACGCCAGCCTAAAAAAGCACAGGCATTGATCAATGATTTTGAGAAGACTACCGTTGCAGATGCATTAGCATTGACAGACCAATTAACCAATACCTTATTCACTAAAATGACATATACCACAGATATGACTTATCATTTTGAAGGCGCATAAGGTTTATTGTTAATTAACCAACATTAATTATTGGTTAAAACAAGAAGATCACTAGTGGTCTTCTTGTTTTTTTAATCATAAATACACAAATTAACTTTTCGCTATGGTCGTTAATGCATGTTTAATCCAATAAAATGCTAATACCATCGGCGCGAGTAAAATAATTATCGCAACGCCATAACTGACAACCGCAGGTAAACCAATTCCCCACGCTAATGCAAACGCAATTCCACCAATGGCATCTGTTATCATTTTTAATAATGAATGCTGGCTAATAAGCAATGGTAGCCACGGAGCAATCAATATCCCAACCCCCATACTCACTATATTTATTTTAGTACTTTGTTTGAACATCTAAGTCACCACATTTAAACACTGTTTTATTGTTATGGGTATTGATCCATTTCGCAATAGAAATAATTACTCAGATTTAAATATCGACACGATTAACGTAATCACCGATATATTATTACTATTACGTAAAAGTAATTTGAGTATTAACCTCATTATCATTGACTAAAAATTCACTATAATTATGCCAATACAACATCAACCTTTTTGATGTTATTTAACTCTATTTTCCTGTGTATTCCTGATTGCTCATCAGCAAACCTTTCCTATTGGAGGACACAATGAATCAACAACGCGCAGAGAATCTTTATTACTATTTAAGAGAAAAAAATACACCACAAAAAGAAATGAACGTAGTAATAAAACAACTCATTGATAATTACAATATTAATTTATATCCACTCGATCGACGTTACCGTTATCGTATTGGTTACTCCCCTAATCGCTATGATATAAATAGTTATGGTACTGCTGGTTCACGTACAATGAATCAAACCCGTGGTATGCAAAAAACACATTAATGATCTATAAAAAAACCCCAATAATTGATTAATCAACTATTGGGGTTACTTCATAAAAATAAATTTTTTGTTACATCAACTTTTAAGGCGATCAACAATAAGGGGAACCAAAGAAGTGTAGGCATACCAAGCTACTGCAACAATAATCACTGTCCACACAATACGAGATACCCATTGCGTCCGCTGCATATGCCGCGAAGGATCAGGCTCTCCACAATGAGGGCAAAAATGGGCACGACGAGAGACCATACCATCACAAGCAGGACAATCAGTTAAACGCTTAGAACGTGGCTTTGTCATAGTTTCAGTCACTATCCTGTCATTGATAGCATCAGACGTTGATGCTGCTGGTTGACTAAAATCAGGGATATTCGCCGGTGGCGCTTTATACCCTGAACGCTTTTCTGCATGTAATGAAAACGACATCTCAGATTTATCATTGTCATCATCAAGTGCAGAAAATTCAGTTGTTTTCACTGTCATTCACCATTTGATTAATTTCTGTACGCATAATACGTAATATTAAAATAATAGTCTCAATTAATATTATTACGAGCACAATATTAACACCAAACTCACTAAGCCTACATCATCATCTCAATAATCTAACACCCCATCACTATTGCTATAACCTCACGCTATACATAGCAAAATATCATCACTGACACTACACTATCAATGTACACTCAATTTAATATGAAGGGCAAAGGAGAGCCATTATGTTGAAAGTCATTACTGCTTTATTGATTACCATTTTCGTTGCTATTCCAGCCACAGTAACCGCAAACACGATTGAAATAGATCATCCGTGGTCGAAAGCGGTGCCACCGACATCGAATGTTGCTGCTGCTTTTTTATCAATTATCAATCACAGCAATACTGACGACACGCTTATTGCCGCACGTTCACCCATTGCTGAAAGTGCCGAATTGCATATTTTAAATAATGGTAATGGGCTAATGCAAATGCGAAAAGTTGATACTATTAACATTGCAGCAGAACACCAACAACAATTAGCCCCTGGTGGCTTTCATGTGATGTTATTTAATCTCACCGAAGTACCCGTTATTGATTCACACTTTCCGCTAACATTAACCTTTAAACATGCTGGTGAAATAACAGTAAATGTTGCCGTTAAACCCGCGACATACAGCGGTAAACATCATGATGTAGCTCATGATATAACCCACGATGACAGCCATGCTATGCAGCATCATTAGCAGGCAATACTATATCGGTTACGCC
>CAMQXY010000129.1 GCA_947039005.1 uncultured Photobacterium sp. | reverse complement strand
ATTAACGATTAAGGATCTTGTGACTCAGGTTTTGGTAAGTAATGCTCAGGTTTTAACCCTAAGAATTCAGGTAACAATGTACCAACGGAAATCGATGACCATGTACCAGTTAACACACCAATAAACATCGCAATAGAGAACCCTTGCAATGAAGATCCACCAAGTAACCATAATGAACTGATTGTCATTAAGGTTGTACCTGATGTCACCATCGTACGTGAGAACGTTGCAATAATAGCTTCGTTGTTCGTCGCTTCAATGTCTTGCTTCGGTTTCGCAATCAGCAATTCACGAATACGGTCGGCAATAACAATCGAGTCATTCAATGAGTAACCCAAGATTGCCAAGATTGCCGCGAGTACTGTTAAGTTAAACTCCATCTGCGTCATTGCAAAGAAACCCACAGCCAAAATAACATCGTGCATTAGTGCAAGTAATGCACCCGCAGCAAGACGCCATTCAAAGCGGTAACTTAGGTAACCTAGAATACAAAGCATAGTAACCAGTAATGCTAAACCACCTTGTGATGCCATTTCAGCACCCACTTGCGGTCCAACAATACTAGTATTTAACACTTGTACTTGCGCATGTAGCGGATCAAGTACTTGTGTGATATCGGGGTAAGTTTCACCTTTAGCCGGTACAGAATAGCGTAGAATCCAACGTCCAGGTTCATCAGCGCCAATAACAACAACATCTTGCTTAAAACCAGCATCCATCAGTGGTTCAATTTCACTGCTGGTGATTTGGCTGTTCATCTGTATTTCACTAACAACACCGCCAGTAAAATCAAGACCCCAGTTCAAGCCACGAATACAAATGAAGCTGATCGAGATAACCATTAGCGCAATTGACACGATACCGGTCATATAACGCAATTTAGTTAAGTGTGTAATAATCCAATTTTTCATTGCGTTAAACCCTTACATCTCGACGAGAATCACGACCCCAAACCAAGTTAATAATGGCGCGGGAAGTAAATATACCAGTGAACATACTGGTTAGAAGACCTAGACCTAACGTCAATGCAAAGCCTTGAATTGGACCATTACCGATTGAGTAAAGAACCACTGCCGTAATCATGGTAGTAAAGTTGGCATCGAATATAGTACCAAATGCGCTACTGAAACCACGATCTATCGCTTGGGCAAAACTACGTCCATCTCGAACCATATCGCGGATACGTTCGAAAATAAGCACGTTGGTATCAACCGCCATACCCACGGTTAACACCAGACCTGCAATACCCGGTAAGGTTAATACCGCCCCCGGAATCAAAGCAAGTAAACCGAAAAGCATGATCATGTTAGTGATCAACGCAATGTTTGCAACCCAACCAAGGCGACGATACCACACAGCCATAAATAGCAATGTTACACCTAAACCTAATGCTAGAGCTGCAAAACCATTTTTAATGTTTTCAGCACCCAATGTTGGACCAATGGTACGTTCTTCAACGATAGTAACTGGTGCTGTTAATGAACCTGCACGTAGTAGTAACGCTAATTGTTGCGCATCAGCAAGTGAACCAGCACCCGTAATACGGAAACGGCTACCTAACTGAGTTTGAATAGTCGCAACACTGATAATCTTATTGGTTTGCTCTGTCTGACCTTTAGCATTACGGGTATATTCACTGTAAGATGTTGCCATTGGTTGACCCACGTTATTACGTGAGAACTCTGACATCATGCTACCACCCGCACTATCCAAAGTAATATTAACCTCTGGCGTACCCATTTCACCCATGCTCGCACGAGCATCAATAATATGATCACCGGTTAATACTGGCTTACGGCTAACACGTACAGGACGACCGTCTTTGTCGTCAATAATCATGGTGCTGCCAGTACCTTCTTGCTTAACAGCATAGAAAGCAAGACTTGCTGTTGCACCAATAACGTTCTTCGCTGCCGCAGGATCTTGTACACCTGGAAGCTCGATACGAATACGGTTTTCACCTTGGCGCTGTACAGAGGCTTCGGTAATACCTAACTGCTCAATACGACCACGCATAGTTTGCAAGTTCTGCTGTACCGTTAGGTTACGCAGATTGGTTTGCTCATCTTCACGCATAGACAAGACTAAGTTATCGCCTTGACCATTCTTCGCTTGCCATTGTGGGTATTGAGTACGAATGTATGCACGTATTTTATCATTCGCATCTTCACTTGGCAGACGTACAATAACTTGGTTGTTATTGGTCATTTCTGAACGTGCAGCACGAATTTCTTGCTTACGGAAATCAATACGAAGATCATCAGTCAGCTGCTGTGCATGCTGCTTGTAAACTTCTTTCATATCAACATCAAGTAAGAATTGCACACCACCACGTAAATCAAGACCTAACTTAATAGGTTCAAAACCTAGGCCCAATAGCCATTTCGGTGCTGCAGGTTCTAATGCTAAGGTTAAACGGCTTTCATTATGAATAATGCTGTTTAACGCTTCTTTAGTATTTGTTTGCTCTTTGGTTGAATTAACCACCACAATAGTACGAGTTGGCTGCTGTTCAATAGTTTTGGCATCAATGCCTTTTTCTTTTAGAACACGTTGAATCTCAAAAGGTGTTGGCATTGCGCCGCCTTTCGCACTGATTTGTACTGCTGCATTTTCGCCATACCAGGTTGGGATAGCACTGAGCAACATAATCGAGACTGTCACAATTAACACAACATATTTCCATGCTGAGTAATGATTCAGAATCTGTTTCTTATTCTTTTTTCTCATTATTTTAAGCCATATATCTAGCAACAAGTTCATCTTGTTGCGACCGATAACACATCACTAATTATTGTTAATTTTTCTCTTAATAAAAAAAGAATGACCGCTGATTATCATATTCACAACAGATAACCTTGGTATTAATAATAGCTATTGATAGATTTAATACATAAATTGATGAAACGTTTTATGTGTCGATGAAAGCAACATCACTAAGTAAAGCACACCATGCCATAAATGACACAAGCGCGAGTAATGTCTTATGCAGTAACGAACGGATGCTCGTAATGTGAATAGAGTAGATTAGATTCTTTCCAGCCAGAGACACGCGATGATGTGGACTTTATATTTAAGATCCAATCATTTTGTGGGCTGAGGGGTTCTGCATACCCAATGGCAAGCATAGGTATAGGGAGTAGAGGTAATTCAAATACCAATTCAAATGTAGGTGCTATCTCATCAGCATTATGTTGAAAATTCTTCAACGACCGATTAGAAGTATTAATAATATTATTTAAATTAAGCACTTCTGCGCGGTGATGTTGGCCACTGTGTGCTGGAAATTTAATATTGGTTGGTGATGGAAAATTCCACACTAACTTAGTGTTATAAAAAGAAACAGGCAACCCATTATTATTGTTTATATAGCGGTCTGTGGGCTGTTTTTTAGTCGGTGTTTGTTTCGTATCCTGCAGATACAGTAAAACATTATTGGTACTACTTACATCATCAACGGTGATCGCGGTGACACTCAACGCAGGCGCTTCAATAACATCAGTAGATACAGGGCTGGTCTGAGCTAAATGCAAAATATCGGCATGTGACGATGCGGAAGCAAATGAACTTGCTCCTAAACACAATACCAATAACATAATACGCATTACTACAGACAACATTGAGTTTAACTAAACCAACCCATAAAATAAAAGTGAGAGTTATGATAATTGGCAACACCCGTTGTTACAAGCGATTAATCTCGAATAATTAATCCGATTGATAATCCTTAGTCATTTAAACAAAAACACATACAACTTCCCCCCATTTACGCAATAATAGAGTCTGTTATAATGTTACATATTGCTCACAATTGAAACCAAGGAAGTATTAGTCATGACAGCAAATGTTGCTTTTTTAGGACTTGGAACAATGGGTTACCCAATGGCAGGTCACCTTGCCAAAGCGGGTTACCATGTTACCGTTTATAACCGCACGCAAACAAAAGCAGACGCTTGGAGCCAAGAATATAATGGCACCATTGCCCTAACGCCTTGCGATGCAGTGAAAGATGCTGATATTGTTTTTACCTGTGTGGGTAATGATGATGACGTTCGTGAGATTTATAAAGGTCAACAAGGTATCTTAGTGACCGTGAAACCCGGGGCTATCTTGATTGACCACACCACAGCCTCTGCTGATGTTGCACGAGAAATTGCTGATGCTGCCCATGCTGTTGGTTGTGACTTTTTAGATGCACCAGTATCAGGCGGTGAAGCCGGCGCCATTAATGGTTGCTTAACGGTAATGGTTGGCGGTAATGAAGCTGTGTTTAATAAAGCTAAACATGCCATTGATCAGTATGCTAAAGCGAGCACACTAATGGGTGAAACAGGTTATGGTCAGATAACAAAAATGGCTAACCAGTTATGCATAGCGGGCGTATTACAAGGACTTTCCGAAGCAATAACACTCGCTAAAGCATCAGGATTAGATATTCACACCATGACTGAAGTGCTAAAACACGGTGCTGCGGGTTCATGGCAATTAGAAAATCGTGCTCAAACCATGGCTGATGATCAATTTAATTTCGGCTTTGCGGTTGATTGGATGCGTAAAGACTTAGCTATTTGTTTTGATGCCGCAGAGAAACTTAACATTGATTTACCGCTAGCAAAGCAAGTTGATGCTAATTATGAACAGTTACAACAACGGGGATTTAGTCGCGCTGATACCTCCGTATTAATTAAACAATTTGATGAATAGTTATTAAAAAAACGCGCAACGATAATAACAACAAAGCCGTAGCAACAACCATTGCTACGGCTTGATCATTTATTTATCGACCAATAACGCTATTGATTATAGTCCGACAAAAATACCCGCTAAAGTTGCACTCATTAAGTTAGCTAATGTCGCCGCTATTACCGCTTTAAAGCCCAATCGCGCTACATCACTACGACGCTCAGGAGCCATTACGCCAATCGAGCCAATTTGAATAGCAATAGAACCAATATTAGCAAAACCACATAAGGCAAAGGTAATAATAACTTGCGTATGCTCTGACAAGGTTTGTTTAATTGATGCAAAATCCATAAAAGCAACAAATTCATTAAGAATTAGCTTTTCACCAATGAACGTACCTGCAGTCATCATTTCATTTGCAGGAACGCCGACAACAAACGCAAGTGGTGAGAAAATATAGCCCAGAATCAATTGCATACTCAATGGTGTCGTTGTAAACCACTGTGATACTGAGTCCATTCCAACCATCGCAGTTAAACTTGCTAAACCGTGACCAACTTGTTCAAGTCCCGCATTCGCCATTGCAATAACACTCACAAAAGCAATCAGCATCGTACCTATCGCAACAGAGACTTTCATACCATTCATTGCACCAGCCGCTAATGCATCAATCGCATTACTGTGCTCACTGGTCGCCATTTCAATCTCAATTTGTTCTTGTGGGATCTCTTGTTCAGGCACTAAAATTTTAGCCATTAGCAAACCACCAGGGGCTGCCATAAAACTAGCTGCAATCAAAAATTTAAGATCAACACCCAATCCTGCATAACCCCCCAATACCGAACCCGCAACCGATGCCATGCCACATGTCATCACCACAAACAGTTCAGAACGGGTCATTTTGGCTAAAAATGGACGGATCAATAACGGTGATTCACCTTGCGACAAAAAGATATTACCGGTAGCGACTAATGATTCCGCACGGCTAGTACCTAATAGTTTTTGGATCCCACCACCAAGCACTTTAATAACCCACTGCATAATACCGAAGTAATACAGTAACGAAATTAAGGCACTGATAAAGATCACTAATGGCAGTACTCGCACAGCAAACACAAAACCATTTTTATCTAAATTAGCTAAATCACCAAAAACAAATTTTATACCTACATCAGCGAAGCTCAATAGACCAGCAACGCCATCGCTCATTGCACCCAGCATTTTCTGTCCAAGTGGAATGTACAATACTAAAGCAGCAAAACTTGCTTGCAGCACTAAAGCACCAATCACGGTACGCCAATTGATCGCTTTACGGTTATCTGAAAGTAAAATCGCGAATAAAACCAGTACTGCAATACCGACCAAACTAATTAACAACTGCATTATTTCGTCCTGCTGTGTTTATAAATGGGTGTCGAATAATGAAGGTATTGATTGTGCTGTGGCATCGGAAAAACATTTTGCTGAAGACTCAACAAAAGATGGGTATTACGCCAATATGCGTAAACAACTAAAAGAGTGTTCGTCCAATGATACAACATACAAGTCACCTAAATTAACAAGCTATAGTTAACGCCGGTCCAACTCCGTGGGTCGTTCACATATCCTAGTGACAGCTTGTAATAAGGTGGCTGAACGTAATTGTTCTGACCGAGGCGGGAGTATATAGAGATCTTGATCACATTAAAAATTTAGCATAGTGTTTTTTTACATTTACACATAATTAGCATAAATAATATGCGAAATAGTCGTATTTTTTGGTATTTAATCAAAAAAATCGTACAAAAAAGCCCAGCTATCTTTTTAAATAACTAGGCTCTCACATTTATATACCACCAGCAAATATCTGTCACTAACACCACAGAATACTGATGATTATTTTGTTAATGCGTTATTTAGCCACTCATTAAATGCAGTTTTAGGCATCGCACCATTGAGCATATCAACCATTTTACCGCCTTTAAAGACCATAATGGTTGGAATGCTACGAATACGATATTGACCCGCTAATGCTTGTTGGGCTTCAGTATCAATTTTAACGAAACGCGCAGTGCCATCACGTTCGGTAGCAACATCAGCAAAGACTGGCGCAAAACCTACGCACGGGCTACACCACGGGGCCCAGAAGTCAACAACAACAGGTTTATCACCATTAATTAAATTTGCAAAGTTATCAGCTGTACCTTCAATTGGCATGCCATCAAGTAATTTTTCTTTGCAAGTACCACATGTTGCTTCATCGTTAACACGCTCAAGGGGTAAACGGTTCAATGCTTTACAATGTGGGCAACGCGTTGTCATGGTTGTCATAATGATATTCCAGATCTAATTCTAAATTAATTGCTTTTAATCTATCCCCTTATTTATCAAAACAAAAGCTGTTTTAACTGATTAAGTTGATAGGGAAAACCGATGGATCTGTATTGTTGATTAATAACACTTAAATGCTTTGTTTGCGGATTTTATAAGCGATGCTGAGAGGATATTTACTTACCTCATCATAATAAGCTCACTCAAACATTAAACAGATTAAAAAACCCAACGCTTTTTAATCCGTTTAATTGCCCCTGACGAGAGCTTTATTGACTCAATGGCTACTCAGCCATCGTCTTAATTCACCTTAGAACAAGACCAGCCCAAAGTACCTAACTTAGCAGCAAACGCTGTCGCTTTACTTTCACAATAGCCAACTTCATGGTTTGCACTCCATAAGATTTGACTACCACTCGGCTTCGTATATTTAACCTCACAAGGTACTTTGCTGCCAGCTTGGCTATAAACAACCTCAACAGTACGCTCGGTGCTGCCATTTTTACAAACATACTGATCTTGTGCATAGGCTTGAAAAGATAAAATAGATAACATTAACAATAGAACTACTTTCATAATAACCTCTGGATATTTACTTTAGCATTAAGTTTAGTCTGATTGATGATAAACAACACAATCACTTGCATCGTAAACAATAACATTTGTATGATGTATGCCTGATTAACATAAAAAATAGAATTCATTCAATGACAAACCCTATCTCTGTTCCTGTTAAACGTATTCGCCGTATGCGTCGCACCGCTAATATGCGCGATCTTGTGCGTGAACATGACTTTAAATTAGCCGATCTTATTCACCCTATCTTCATTGAAGAAACCTTAACCGAAGCTGTGCCAATTAGCACCATGCCGGGTATTTCACGTATTCCAGAAACCATGCTGGCAGATGAAATACACACACTTTATAAGTTGGGTGTGCGTTATGTGATGCCCTTTGGTATTTCGCATACTAAAGATGAAATTGGCAGTGACACATGGAACGACAACGGCTTATTGGCTCGCATGGTAAAAACCATCAAAGCCGCTTGCCCTGACATGATGGTGATCCCTGATATTTGTTTTTGTGAATACACTACCCATGGTCATTGCGGTGTCTACCATGATGAACATGTCCTTAATGACGAAACATTAGAACTACTGGTTAAGCAAAGCGTGACTGCGGCTAAAGCGGGTGCAGATATGTTAGCCCCATCAGCAATGATGGACGGTCAGGTAAAAGCCATTCGTGAAGGATTAGATGCGGCAGGTTTTGAACATGTGGCGATTCTTGCTCATGCAGTAAAATTTGCGTCGGCTTTCTATGGTCCTTTCCGTACTGCGGTTGACTGTGAATTAAGCGGTGATCGCAAAGCCTACCAAATGGATTGTGCTAATGGTCGTCAAGCCTTAGTTGAGGCCTTACTTGATGAAGAAGAAGGTGCGGATATTTTGATGGTGAAACCAGGCACACCATACCTTGATGTGGTTGCCAATCTTCGCCGTAAGACCAACCTACCCTTGGCGGTCTATCAAGTCGGTGGCGAATACGCGGGGATCAAGTTCGCAGCATTAGCGGGCGCATTAGATGAAAAACGTGTGGTCTATGAAACATTAACCGGATTTAAACGTGCCGGTGCTGATCTTATTGTGAGCTACTACACCAAGCAAGTGGCTGAGTGGTTAGCGCAAGATAAAGCATAATCGGCTCAATACCCTGTTTTTAAGCATCATTGTTATAATAGCAGTGATGCTTAAAGTGGGTTCGCTGTTAGATCTGTGATGTTTTGTACCATATTAAAAAATCGTTCATCTTCACTCGCAATCGTAAAGCCACATCGAGTATATAAGTGATAAGCTGGGCTGATTTTAAACACTCTTAATCTTAGCTGTTTTGCGCCATGCTCACGCGATAATCGAACTGATTCCGCAACCGCTTGAGCACCAATACCTTGATTTTGATACTGAGAACTAACCTGAAGATCCCGCAAATAGCACTCATCATTATCCCATGCTAAGCGAATAGCACCAATGACGTCACCATCAGACAAAATATCCCAGTTATCTAGCCCTGTTATCTGTTCTACTATTGTTGGCAACACCCAATCAACAGCATAATACTCATAATACGTACGCATATTGTTGTACGTTATCTGCGCTGATGCCGATAAATCACGGGTGGGTTGATATACAATCATTTGCTCTCATCCTTAAAGATCATAATTCTACTCAAGCTAACTTAATCAATATGATC
>CAMQXY010000128.1 GCA_947039005.1 uncultured Photobacterium sp. | reverse complement strand
GTAGAGGGAGCCAAATAGAGAAGCCCGCAAGCAATTGCGGGCTTTTTTACGTCTGGAGTTTTATCAATAAGCATTATTTCCCCAATAGGGTACAAATAGCTCACTCTAGGAATAATAATCAAGTAAGCAAAGTACAACTATTGCGGATTAATTGAGATTAAAAACAAGAGCAATAATAGTAATCAGGCTTACTGCATTAAGTATTGAGTATAGAATCGTTTTTGGCATACTAAAGGCAAGGTTATTGAAATCGCGTTTTGAGCCAATGACTGTAATCGTTAATGGTAATATTACTAATAAGCCAAATATCCAGCGGATATTATCAGTGATAACATAGCCTATTTGAGTTTCAGCAACAATAAAACCTAGAATAGATAAAATGAGTGTTGTGAGTGAAATTGCAAAGGTTCGATTATAGGAATCCATTAACTGAGCAAAAGCTTTATATTCTTCATCCGTAAAGTCTGATTTGTTTGCCATGTGTTTTTTCAGTCTAATCATGAGATAACTGTTTCTATTATAACGGATCATTGCCTAGATAACGAAAATAAAGATAGTGATATTCAACGTGATACTGACAGAAAGTATATTTATTAACCACAAGCTAATGATTTTCGTTATAAAAATGTATTAACCGAGTAAAAATAACCAAAAAATGTTTGAATATTAATCAGTTAACTTTTTTTAGGTTTACAGTTATTAATGGTCATTGTATTATACCCGCCATGGAGAGATGGCTGAGCGGTTGAAAGCACTGGTCTTGAAAACCAGCATACGTTTATAGCGTATCTAGGGTTCAAATCCCTATCTCTCCGCCAAATTTAAGAAAGCCGTTGATGAAAATCGACGGCTTTTTTTCGTCTAAACAACATGACTATTTGAGTGGCGAAATAAACAAGCTTAAATTATCGCACCTCGCACCTCGCACCTAAAACAGATGAAATAACCCGCTATCTATGTGAATATAGACGTTATTTGTTTGGAAAATAGTGATAATGAGTTTTGAACAATGGGCTTTTATTGCCGATTTATATACCCCTATTATTGTTATCATGTGTGTTATTTGCATGGTATCGTCGGGACGTGAACAGGGTTTGCGGTTCGGTTTATTACAGTTAGGTGGGGTATTGTTATCAACTGCTTTTATTTACGCCGTCATGTTTCTCGATAATGCAGTAGGTATTTGGCCTGCATTTAATTTGGATTACAGTACCCATACAGCCATTGCGTTAGTCTTTATTGGCTACTTTATTGTATACACACCCAAATTAAGAGGGGTAATGGTACTTTCTATTGTGGGTTATGCTGCCCTAATGATGCATCAAAAATACCATACGTTAAGTGATATTATTACCACTACTGTCTGCGTTATGCCTGTAATATTGTTATGCCAATATAAATTAGCAGCAATCGCTAACCGTTAGTTTTTCTTAGTAATAATAACGTAATTGAGTAAGGTTAATCCGATAACAAAACACCAAAATTGGAAGCTAGGTAATATAGGTGAAATGGAACCGATAAGTAACCCTGAGCTTAATCCAATTGCAATTCTTTGTTGTATACCCATGATGTAAATTCCTTTTTAATCATCATTGTTTTTTGTAGTATGCTGATTATATTGTATAGCTGTATGTAAAAATAGAACGTTATGTCAAAAAGGTCTGCGATAAAAGAAGGTATTATATTCAGAGTGGTTAAATCTACGGTGAGTATTGATAAGAAGAGACCGATCATTGTTTAAACCCGCTGTGATGACAGCGAGTAGTGATTCATTTGATGGGGAGTGCTACAGCATCGTCCTTATCATACTCTGTCGTCTTAACCTAACTCAGTCAAAACTTCATTTTCATTAAAGTGAATGTTAATGATATCGTTAAAATGTGTATGTTCAAAAATAAAAGGTATTTTAATATCAATATCTTCTGATTCATCTACCGCTAGCCATTGACCGTTAATGGTAATTTTCCAAATGGTATTTTCTAGTTTGATATATATTTTGGGATGCATCCGTTGCCTTATGCTATTTTTTGATGGAATAGCAATTACGAGTGGTTAGTTGTCTTATGGTATCGATCATTAATGAATCTTCAATTGATATTTATAATAATTAACACTTTTAATGATAATCTTGCTTGTAAGACATTATTTACGCGCATAAAAATTGTAATAGGACATGTTAGGTGCTTTTAATAAAAAAGCTAACAGCGATAACTGTTAGCTTTAACACATACAAGATGTTAGCGGAGGGTGTTAATCTTCAAAATCAACAATAAGCTCATCTTCTAAGTAATCAATAATACACCCTAATGCTGGTGCAGAAACAATATAAGACGTTATTTCAGCGACTTCAGGTGTTGATTGGTGTAACACCTCTAAGACAGTATATTCTGGGTTATAAGTAACATTAAATTCTTTGGCAATACGGCAACTGTCGTTATATTCATCAACAGACAGTTCAATTTTACCATTGTACTCACCAATATCTGTATCAAAATTATCAACCAATATTTCGATCATAGCTTCATAGTAATTTTGGTAATCCATTGATTTTACCTTATTCTTATCTGAAAAATTTGCTATCTAATGTGTTAGCAATAATTACGCTATGTTACCTCATTTCAAGGATACAAGAAGCCTTAATCTAAAATAATTAGTTATTCATGGCTGACTGATCTAAGTATTTTTCTTATGCTAATGTGATCACTCGATGGAATGTAAGGCGATGGTTTCACGGTTGACCGTGATATCAACGGTGCGAGAGGAATACTTCTTAAACATTTAACGAGGTAGCTTGAACCTTATTCATAACAACGGACGAATGTTACGTTCGTTGCGGATTTAATCAAGAGTATACCTAATCTGATTTCCATTCAGCGTGGTAGTTCATTAAGATCCACGACTGAAAATAAGTATTTATAAAAAATGAAAAACCCTACTTTTGGAAGTAGGGTTCTTTTTTGCCGTGAGTCATCAATCATTACGCTGAGAGTGAATATCAGCTTATGATTGTGTTCGTCGCTATCACATCACACAACTTTGGCATTTATAACGTAAGGCTAAGCGGATTATAACCAGCCTTTACGTTTGAAAAATAGATAAGGTGCAAAACCTGCCAATACCATTAAGCATAGTGCATAAGGGTAGCCGAGTTCCCAATGAAGTTCAGGCATAAACTTAAAGTTCATTCCGTAGCTAGATGCAACTAATGTCGGCGGAAGGAATACCACAGATACAACCGAGAATATTTTAATAATGCGGTTTTGCTCAATATTAATAAAGCCCATTGCCGCATCCATCAGGAAGTTAACCTTTTGGAATAAAGATTCATTATGTGGTAACAAAGAGTCAATATCACGTAATACTTCACGCGCTTGTTCTAATTCAATTTCGGGTAAACGTGCTTTACGGACTAAAAAGCTTAATGCTCGTTGAGTATCCATAAGACATAAGCGAATTTTCCAACCAGCATCTTCTTGCTTTGCTAGATGCGATAAGGCTTGATCAAAATTAGCACCCGGTTTATTACCACCTAAAATGGTTTTACCAATCGACTCTAGTTCGCTGTAAATATCTTCAATCACATCGGCAAGTTGTTCTATTTTCGTTTCAAAGAGATCGAGCAGTAATTCATAAGCATTGCCTTGCTGTAAACGCTGTGTACGTGCCCGCATGCGATAAAGACGAAAAGCTGGTAATTCACGTTCGCGTAAGGTAAATAAGCGCCCATCACGAATAGTAAAAGCAACCGTCGCATTACTTACATAATCTTCCAGATCTTCAAAATAAAAGAAGGAGTGAATATGTAAGCCATCTTCATCTTCAAAAAAACGCGCACTGGCTTCAATGTCTTCTAATTCTGGACGAGTAGCAAGCCCTTGACCTAGTTCTTGTTGAATACGCTCTCGTTCTGCATCATTGGGCTCGATGAGATCAATCCATAATGCTGATGAAATGGGATCGTTGGCGTCTAAATCTAAACGTTGTAAACGTAAATCGTTTAATGTATATGCGTTCAGCATGTCTTATATCTCCACTAATGGCGATGATATAAAGAACACTTTAAAACACGATTTGAGGCTGATAAAAACAGCGTCTACCAATGCAAAACTGGAATAATAAGATTTTAAGCAGAAGCAATGAATATTAGGAATAGTGCATGCTGACAGTTAAACATTGTCAACTTACACGCAAAAGCAGAAGAGGACAGATTAACGGAGAAAAATCTCATTCCAGTACCGACTGGGTGTGTTCAAAGCGGTGTCCTCTCAAATAATGGTGTGAGCATGTTACGCTAGACAGAAAAGGGACTCAAGTTACACTATTGCAACATTAGATTTTCTTCTAGGTGTGTTAAGTCAAAGACTTATTCATGCTCTATTAAGGTTTATTAACATCCATTTAATCACCTGTTTAATTAATTATAATGAGAGTTTGTTATTTAGCATGATTAAATGTGGTATTAGATAGCGGTATTATTATATTTATTTGTTAAATATACATAGAGAAAAGTGATAATTTATAATAACTATTTGAAATGATAGGTTTTGTTTTGTCGACCAAATTTATTATCCTACCGTCCTCCACGTTGTTGACTAATATACTGTCTTTACTTCAAATCAAGTGATTGTTCTATTTGAAATTTGTTTAATGATCGAGTGTGACTTTAAATCGATTAATTGTGTTCTCGAATCTATTAACTACCATTAATAAAAACCCAAGCATACAAATATGTATGTTGATACTCCACATTATGGCGGTGTTTTCCTCGAGAAATTATCGATTTCAAAGGAATATAAATGCGTTGGAATTATAACATACGTGCCTTACAACGATCGAATAAAGATGTCAGCCCCCTCCATTTTCGACAGAAAAAACACGTTATTCGTACAGCTCTGCTTGTCGTAATATCGGCAGGAATCATCCCTTTAGGCTCGCCAGTATCAGCAGCAGAAACCATCGAGTCACCGCCGAGCGAGTCTGATCCGATGTTATTTTTTGACTCGCAAGATTTGACAGTGCGTGGTCATTTTCAATTCGGTGTGAATGCCGTCGCTGAACGAAATCTCTTTTGGGATCTTGCTGAATTGGCGACGGGCAACATTGAATTTGACTCCGACGAAAATTGGTTAGAAATCTACACTGAACCTGGTATCAGTTTTGAACGGCATATTTCACCACACTCCAGTTGGTTTGGTAAAGTTTCAGCGGTGGCTTCTTATACCGCAGGGACGGACGCGTTTGCTGCCAGCAATATTGGCAGTGTCACTGTAGAGGAAATATACCTCGGCTATCGAACAACGTTAACGGATGATTGGAATATCGAAGCCTCGTTCGGACCTCGTATGCTCAAACTGGGTACAGGAATGCTAATTGCTAATGGTGGTTCCGATGGCTTTGAGCGCGGAGCCCTTAAGTTTGGTCCTCGAGAAGCATGGGGAAAAGCCGCTATCGTGCAATTAACGGGAAGTGATATTAAAGCGACAGCCTTTTATCTTGCCCCTAATGAGATACCGTCTAATGACACCAAGAATCTTTTCAATGGAATAGATCTACGTTGGGATGGAGAGGATGGCAGCTACACTGGGCTGACTTATATCCATGTTATTAAGTCAGAGGCTGCTTATCCCAAAGCCGCTCCCCGCGGAATTGGAGCACCAACGATTATTGCTGATGCCCGTGCCAAATTGAACGCAGTAAACTTCTATGGCAAAAAAGAGCGTCTTGGTGGTGATCTGAGTAATTTAAGTTTAGCGCTTGATGTTACTTATGAGTGGAACGACCGTATTAACCTTCGTGCTTGGGGAGGGCGTATTAAATCCGAGTATATTTTCACTCATTATTCATGGCGACCGACTATTGGTTACTCGTATCAGATCTTCTCTGGCGATAACCCAAACACCTCTGGTATCGAACGCTTTGACCCACTTTATTACGATGGTTCACCAAGCACTTGGGCAACAGGTTCAAAGTCGGCGATGGTTTTTATTAATTCAAATGTGCAGTCACACAACCTCAGTTTTCGCATCACGCCGACAATGCAAGATACTATCACTTTACGTTATGCCCATGTTCGTGCGGTCGAACTTCGAAGCCCATTGCAATTTGGACAAGCGACTCGGCTGGATTTCTCTAATGGATTATCGTCCGTAGTTTCAGGTGTCACCAATGCCCATCTATCAGACGATTTTTTTCTTGAATACAATCGTATTGTCACACCTAACGTTTATCTCACTGCAGGATTAAGTATTTCCATTCCGGGGGCTGGCATTACCGGTGCCGCTGGCGGAAATGCACCTAATTGGATAGGAGGATTCATTAATGTTGTCTTTAACTACTAGAGTCGCCGTCACCCTTGCTGTTTGTGCTGCCACCTTTACTCCTAATCTTTGGGCGAGTGAGGGATCGTCGGTTCCTCTGAGTGCCAGTGATTCCGAGCCCATTAAGCTCGGTTGGATGCAGGGGTTTCCGATACCAAAAGATAAACTCATCATGCAACCTGAATCAGATTTCTTCAGTTTTCCGAAGATGCGCTGGACGGTCTGCCACATTCGTGAGCTTATGCCTACCAAAGAGATAAGTAGAGGTCTTGGTGCGCCAGTTCCGATGACCTATGCCCTAGATAGCGGTATCGATACCGTGACGTTTCAACCGTTAGGCAGTGATAAAACGATGACTTGGAAGACATCATTATCGGCAAATTATACCGATGGAATGCTCATTCTTCATAAGGGTCAGATCGTTTATGAAACATACTCTGGCTGTCTTAACGAGATGGGTAAACATGCCGCAATGTCGATGACTAAGTCTCTTACAGGGCTACTCGCTGAAATTCTTGTTGTTGAAGGGCTGCTCGATCCTGCCGCCAAAGTTGACACTATTATTCCAGAGCTCAAGAACAGTGCGTTTGGCAGTGCAACGGTGAGACAGGTTATGGATATGACCACATCACTGAAGTATAGCGAAGACTATGCCGATCCCAATGCGGATATCTGGGTGTATTCAAAGGCGGCAAGTCCTCTGCCAAAACCGAGTGGCGACAAAGGTCCTAATGGTTATTTTGAGTATCTACAAACGCTGAAAAAGGACACCATTAATCACGGTGAAGTTTTCGGTTATAAAACGGTTAATTCGGATACGTTGGGTTGGATTATCTCCAAAGTCACAGGAAAGGATATGACAAGCCTGCTGTCGGAGAGGATCTGGATAAAAATGGGCGCAGAGCAAGATGGTTATATGACCGTAGATGCCAAAGGCGTTCCTTTTGCTGGCGGTGGGATCAGTGCTGGCTTACGTGACATGGGGCGCATTGGTCAATTAATGCTAAATGGTGGGAAGATCAATGGGCAGCAATTGTTTCCCAGCAAGGTGGTAGAAAATATACAAGCTGGTGGGGATAAAAAAGCGTTTGCAGCGGCAGGGTACAAAACGCTTGAAGGTGGCAGCTACCACAGTATGTGGTGGGTTATGCACAATGAACACGGTGCTTTCGCGGCACGTGGTGTACATGGACAGACTATATATGTCGATCCGACCGCTGAAATGGTCATTGTACGGTTCTCATCTTTTCCTTCGGCAGCAAACTCGAAGATTGATCCAACTTCGCTGCCTGCTTATCAAGCGGTAGCAAAGTATCTGTTGAATAAAAATCGTGAAAAGTGAATATGCCTGTGTCCAAACTTCGTCATTCCCTACAGTGAATGCCCTCGTTCTTCTATTTTCAAAAAATATATGGCTGTCCAATGTTTCGACAAAACTTAAGCTATCGTCAAAAAGAATCACATCCCGAACTTTATGCAGTATAAACATCATTACTGTTCAGGTTTCTATAATGGATCTGCTGGTAAGATGGAAGCAGACAATATACGAGGGCTATAACCCACATGAGGTTCTAACGACCTGCTGAGAAAGCAGGACTTAAGCACCATCATTTAGTTATAGCTATCAACGGGATTCAGGTTACATGCGCATAATGATCGGGACATCATTATAGAAATATGACCTGTAACCAAAGTCATTGTAACGCTGATCAAGAACGGAAAAGCACTTACCATTTTTGTGGTAGTGATGGATAGACTTTGCAGGGCATTAATTACTCAGCGAAGTCACGATCCTATCTAGTCGCTTTTTTATATCGCACTTTTAGTAAGTAACTGTAAATTAAATACTCTTATGACAATAATCAAACAGCTTTCCTTAGCAGCAACCATCGCTGCATTATTTACCTCTAGTACAGTATTTGCCACACCTAACAACGATGTAACGAACACTATGCCTAATAGTGATTACTTCGCGGCAACGCAATACAAAGAAGCTCAAGCGCCACTCAATAGCTTCGGTGCTATCGACGTAAAAACCAGTATTCCAGAAAATATACAAGTGCCTCCTGCACCACTAGAAGCTGGTAGCAATAATGGGATCCCTGAAACGCTGGTGCAAAAATGGACTCAGGCAGGAGTATTCTCGCCTCAAGTTGAAGCACGCGCTTTCATTTTAATGGATGCTAACACCGGACAGATTATTGCCGCTAACGATGCCAACATGCGTATGGCACCAGCCAGCACCACCAAGTTAATGCTAATGTACATTGTTGAGCAAAAACTGGCCGCCGGTGTAATTTCACTAGACTCAAAAGTACAAGTGCCAGAAGTCGCATGGCGCACAGGTGGTTCAAGAATGTTCTTAAAGCCTGGCTCTTTTGTTTCAGTGAAAGATCTTATCTCAGGTATGCTTGTTGAATCGGGCAATGATGCTGCTGTCACTTTGGCAAATTACATAGCTGGCTCGCAATCTTCATTCGTTGTGATGATGAACGCGACTGCTGTTAAGCTCGGCATGCACAATACCCACTTCACAACGGTCATGGGCTTGCCAGCGCCAGCACATTTCTCAACCGCTTATGATCTTGGGCTGCTCGGACAGCACATCATGAACGACTACCCTCAATACTTTCATTTTTTCAGTCAAAAGTATTTTGAATACAATCATATCCGCCAACCAAATTTCAATCGCTTATTGTTCACTTATCAATATGCGACTGGCATGAAAACAGGCAGTACAGAAGCTGCGGGATACTCACTGGTAAGCTCTGCGGAGATACCAAATAACCCAATGAAGTTGGTTGGCGTTGTTCTAGGCACCAAATCACTGAATGATGTTGCTGCTCAAAGTAAAGCACTATTCAATTACGGCTTTCACTTTTTCAAGCAAGACACTTTATATTCAGCAAACAGCAAACTTTCTGAACAAAAGGTTTGGGGAGGACAGCAAAATACGGTCTCTTTAGGCATTGAGAAGTCACTAACCTTGGTTCTTCCTTCCAGTGTTGATGAGAAAGGTCTGGT
>CAMQXY010000127.1 GCA_947039005.1 uncultured Photobacterium sp. | reverse complement strand
CACAAAAAAGCCGCTATTAGCATTCACTAATAGCGGCTTTTATTTATTCTTTTTTACGACGAATTAGTTGGTTAAATCGTCGAAAAACTTTTTTACGCCGTTAAAGAAACCTTCAGACTTTGGCTTGTGCTTACTCGCATCTTTACCGCCAAATGTTTCTTCTAATTCTTGCAGTAGTTCTTTTTGACGCTTGCTTAAATGTACTGGCGTTTCAACCACCAATTTACAGATAAGATCACCGCGTAAACCACCACGAACAGAATCAACACCTTTGCCGCGCATACGGAACATACGGCCCGTTTGCATTTCAGCAGGTACTTTCAAGCTAACACGACCATCAAGAGTCGGTACTTCAACCTCACCGCCTAATGCTGCCATAGTGAAACTTACAGGCACTTCACAATGTAGGTTATTACCTTCGCGCTGGAAAATGTGGTGTTCTTTAACATGTACTTGAACGTACAAGTCACCCGCTGGTGCGCCTTGTTCTCCAGCTTCGCCTTCGCCCGTTAAGCGAATACGATCGCCAGTATCAACACCCGCAGGAATTTTAACTGATAGCGTTTTGGTTTCTTCTACACGGCCTTCGCCATGGCACTTATCACATGGGTCTTTGATAATTTGACCACGACCATGACAATGTGGACATGTTTGCTGAACCGCAAAGAAGCCCTGACGCATCTGCACTTGTCCAGCACCATGACAGGTACCACACGTTGTTGCAGATGAACCTTTTTTCGCACCAGAGCCGTCACAGCAGTCACAACCAACCAATGTTGGTACACGGATTTCTTTCGAACAACCGCGAACAGCTTCTTCCAACGTTAGTTCCATGTTGTAGCGAAGATCTGATCCGCGCTGTGCGCGTTGTTGACGACGACCACCGCCACCACCAAAGATATCACCAAACACATCACCAAAGATGTCACTGAAATCTGCACCGCCGCCGAAGCCGCCGCCGCCACCGCCCATACCACCTTGTTCAAAGGCTGCATGGCCGTATTGATCGTAAGCAGCGCGTTTTTGGTCGTCTGTTAGAATTTCATAAGCGTATTTCACTTCTTTGAATTTCTCAGCAGATTCCGCATCACCCTGGTTACGGTCGGGGTGGAACTTCATTGCTAAGCGCTTATAAGCTTTTTTAATGTCACGCTCACTGGCGTCACGAGCCACACTTAACACTTCGTATAAATCACGTTTCGACATAACTTGATTGTCACCTAGCTAGATATAGTTACGGGCGTTAGAGTAACCTCAAACGCCCGTAATTTAAACAAGATGTTAACTAATAATAGTTAATGGTCTTATTTGTTGTCTTTAACTTCTTCAAACTCAGCATCAACAACATCGTCGTCTTGCTTAGCTTGTTGCTCACCAGTTGCGCCATCAGCTTGTTGTGCTTGTGCTTTCTGTTGAGCGATTTCCATTAGCTTTTGAGAAGCTGCAACAAGCGCTTGAACTTTCGCGTCGATTGCTTCTTTATCTTCGCCTTTGCGTGCTTCTTCTAGTTCAGCAACAACAGCTTCGATTTTCGCTTTCTCATCAGCAGGAAGTGCATCGCCAGCTTCTTCAATTTGCTTACGAGTACCGTGAACAAGTTGGTCAGCTTGGTTACGAGCAGTTACTAGCTCTTCAAACTTCTTATCAGTTTCTTTGTTAGCTTCAGCTTCCTGAACCATCTTCTCGATGTCAGCATCGCTTAGACCGCCAGACGCTTGGATAGTGATCTTCTGCTCTTTACCTGTAGTCTTGTCTTTCGCTGAAACGTTTAGGATACCATCGGCATCTAGGTCAAACGTTACTTCGATTTGAGGCATACCACGTGGTGCAGCTTGAATACCTTCTAGGTTGAACTGACCAAGAGACTTGTTGAAGCTCGCTTGCTTACGCTCACCTTGAATAACGTGGATAGTTACCGCGTTTTGGTTATCTTCAGCAGTAGAGAACACTTGGTTCGCTTTTGTTGGGATAGTTGTGTTCTTCTCGATAAGTTTAGTCATCACGCCGCCCATGGTTTCAATACCAAGAGACAGTGGAGTAACGTCTAGAAGAAGTACGTCTTTAACATCACCAGCAAGTACACCCGCTTGAACAGCAGCGCCTACAGCAACAGCTTCGTCAGGGTTAACGTCTTTACGTGGCTCTTTGCCGAAGAATTCAGTTACTTTAGCCTGAACCATTGGCATACGAGTTTGACCACCAACAAGGATGATGTCGTTGATGTCGCTAACAGAAAGACCAGCATCTGAGATAGCTACTTTTAGTGGCTCAAGAGTACGTTGAACTAGGTCTTCAACTAAAGATTCTAGTTTCGCACGAGTCACTTTGATGTTCATGTGCTTAGGACCAGTTGCATCAGCTGTGATGTAAGGTAGGTTAACATCAGTTTGCTGTGCAGAAGACAGTTCGATCTTCGCTTTTTCTGCTGCTTCTTTTAGACGCTGCATTGCTAGCGGATCGTTCTTAAGGTTGATACCTTGGTCTTTCTTGAACTCGTCTACTAAGTAGTTGATTAAACGTGTATCGAAATCTTCACCACCAAGGTGTGTATCACCATTAGTTGCTAGAACTTCAAATGTCTTCTCGCCATCAACTTCATCAATTTCAATGATTGAAATATCAAATGTACCACCACCAAGGTCGTAAACAGCGATAGTGCGGTCGCCGCCAGTCTTATCAAGACCGTAAGCTAGAGCAGCTGCTGTTGGTTCGTTAATGATACGTTTAACATCTAAACCTGCGATACGGCCAGCATCTTTCGTTGCTTGACGTTGAGCATCGTTAAAGTAAGCAGGTACAGTAATAACTGCGCCAGTCACTTCTTCACCAAGGAAATCTTCAGCTGTTTTTTTCATTTTCTTTAGAATTTCAGCAGATACTTGAGGAGCAGCCATTTTTTGGCCTTTCGCTTCTACCCATGCATCACCGTTGTCAGCCTTAACAATTTTGTAAGGCATGATTTCGATATCACGCTGAACTTCTTCATCTTCAAAACGACGACCAATTAAACGCTTGATAGCGAATAATGTATTTTCAGGGTTTGTTACCGCCTGACGTTTTGCAGGTTGACCAACTAGTGTTTCGCCATCTTGCGTGTATGCAACAACTGATGCTGTTGTACGCTCGCCTTCAGCATTTTCGATTACACGTGGCTTACCGCCGTCTAATACAGCTACACAAGAGTTAGTTGTACCTAAGTCAATACCAATGATCTTACCCATCAGAAAATCTCCGAAATTCGTTATATGTTCTTAACTACACCCAAAATAGCAAATGGGTTAGCGGTTCGGGATAACCCCGTGACAAATACATTTAATGTCTTATGACTACTAGATAAGGTCGCCAGATTACTTTTCAAGGGGAGATCCCAAAAAAAATGCAAAAAAATAAAAAAACCCACCGAAGTGGGTCTTATTTTGCGACATTACCAAGTAAACCTGGATTCCTTTGTCGAAAATTACGCTTGAGTATTCACGTTACCCGCAGCCGCTTTTGATACCATCACCATTGCTGGGCGGATCACACGACCATTTAACTCGTAACCTTTTTGCATTACAGCCATCACAGAGTTTGGTGCAAATTCAGTGCTTTCTTGAATCGCCATTGCTTGATGGAATTCAGGGTTAAACGTTTCACCTAGTGGATCAATGACGGTTAAACCAAATTTAGCTACTGTTGATGTCATGGTCATCAATGTTAGCTCAACACCTTCCATCATCGCTTTAGTTGCTTCGTTATTCTTGTCAGCCATATCAATAGCACGCTCAAGATTGTCAATAACTGGCAATAGCTCTTCAGCAAATTTGTTTAATGCGTATTTACGTGCTTTATCAATTTCTTGCTCAGAACGACGACGAACGTTATCGCTTTCAGCGCGAATACGTAAAGCCATATCTTTTATTTCGTTCACTTCAGCATCTTTTGCTAACAGTGCCGCTTCTAATTCTGCAATGCGAGCTGCGTATAACTCTTGCTCAGATTCAACAAACTCACCCTCGACAGCTTCAACTTCTACAGCTTCAACTGCATCGTTTAGTTGCTCATCCTGTACATTGTGTTTTTTATTAGTCATGCGTTGGTTCTCCGCCAAGATAAAAGGGTATTTATTCACTCAGTAGCCTTATTGGTTAAGCGCTACTTTTAAAACAGTCTTGAGCCTATTATGGGGATGAAGTTCAATGATTCAAGCCAATATTGACAACAAACCACGACAAGTTGTTTTTTCTAAGGCTATACTGACCCACCATCATTTGTCGGAATAGGGACATGAAGCGTATTTTTGATACTATCGCGTTAATTGGCAAACCACGTAATCCAGAGGCATTGCAAACGCACACTAGTCTTTATGAGTGGTTAACCGCACAAGGTTATAACGTGTTAGTCGATCATCGATTAGCCAACGATATTGACGTACCAGAGCATTGCTTTTGTGATTTACTTACCATTGGTGATAAAGCAGATTTAGCAGTTGTTGTAGGTGGTGATGGCAACATGCTCGGTGCTGCTCGCGTATTATCGCGGTTTGATATTTCAGTGATTGGTGTTAATCGCGGTAACTTGGGGTTCTTGACTGATCTTGATCCTGAAGATTTTGAACAACAACTTGCGCTCGTGCTTGCTGGCGAATTTATTAAAGAAGATCGATTTCTGCTTGAAGCTGAAGTCCATCGTCATGGTCAAATAAAAAGTCGTAATGCAGCGTTAAATGAAGCGGTGCTGCACCCTGATAAAATTGCCCACATGATCGAATTCGAAGTCTATATTGATGATTGCTTCGCGTTCTCACAACGTTCTGATGGCTTGATTATTGCGACCCCAACTGGATCTACTGCATATTCCCTTTCTGGTGGCGGCCCCATCTTATCGACCAGTTTAAATGCCATTACGCTAGTGCCTATGTTTCCTCACACCCTTTCATCACGTCCGTTAGTTGTCGATGGTGATCGCTGTATCAAGTTATTAGTTTCACCCAATAATGGCAGTACGTTAGAAGTCAGCTGTGATGGTCAAGTATCGCTACCCGTTAGCCCTGGTGATGAAATTCATATTTATCAAAGCGAAGATCGCCTGCAACTTATCCACCCTAAAAATTACAGTTACTACAATGTGTTACGTGGTAAACTAGGCTGGTCAAGTCGATTATTTTAAGTCAAATCACCCTTATAAAAGCCAAAAACCAGCACTTCAGATTTGCTGGTTTTTTATAACCGTACAAAAAGTTAACCTAGGTCACATTTTCTCTGAATAATTATTACCTTAGTACTTTACTGGTTATTGATACAGTATATACTGTACGGAAAAACAGGTGTTGATTTAAACAGGTGAACACAATGCTCGCGCATATGACGATCTCCAACTTTGCTATTGTCAAAACTCTTCAATTTGAACTAAAACCGGGAATGACCACCATTACAGGTGAAACCGGTGCCGGTAAATCTATTGCTATTGATGCATTAGGTTTATGTTTAGGCGATCGCGCCGAAGCCTCAATGGTGCGACCAAATGAAGATAAAGCTGAGATTTCAGCGGCATTTTTATTGGCGAACAACCAAGCGGCTCGACGTTGGCTCGAAGACAATGAACTCAGTGATGGTGAAGAGTGTATTTTGCGCCGTGTGATCACCAAAGAAGGCCGTTCACGTGGTTTTATTAATGGCAGCCCTGTTCCCGCATCGCAACAAAAAGCGTTAGGGCAACTACTGATAAATATTCATGGTCAGCACGCACACCAACAGCTAATGCGCCCTGAATACCAACAACATATGCTTGATCAATATGCAGGTCATCATCTATTGATTGATCGCACTCGCAGCGCTTATCAACGCTGGCGTCAAGCGCATAACGAGCTAAAACGGTTAACCCAAAGCCGTGATGAAAACGAAGCTCAAAAACAATTATTGCAATACCAAGTTAAAGAACTCGATGAATTAGCCTTAGGCGAAGAAGAGTTTTCTGAAATTGAAGAAGAGCATAAGCGTCTGTCAAATTCAGGTGAACTGGCTATTTCAAGCCAAACCGCATTGTCGATGCTTTATGACAACGATGACGGTAACGCGCTGCAACTATTACAAATGGCTTGCCAACAAGTAAATAATCTTGGCGAATATGACAGCAGTTTAAGCGCTATTCCGCAGATGCTCGAAGAAGCGATCATTCAAGTTCAAGAAGCTAGCCAAGAATTACGCAGCTATCTTGATAACTTAGATATGGATCCACATCGATTAATTTATCTTGAGGATCGTTTAGCTAAAATCATGTCTATGGCACGCAAACATTATGTAATGCCTGCTGAGCTTTACCAAAAGCACCATGATTTACTCAAAGAACTCGAAAACCTTGATTGCAGCAATGAACGCTTAGAAGAAATAGCCGCAAATGTTGAATATTTACGTCAACAATGTATTGAAGCCGCTGAAAAATTAAGTAAAAGTCGCCAACGTTACGCCAAAGAATTAGACCAAAAAATCACTGACAGCATGCACATGCTAAGTATGGAACACGGCGAATTTGAAATCGCACTCACCAGTGATCCTGATCGCATGCTAAGTCCACTCGGTTACGACAGTATTAGTTTCTTAGTCTCAACCAACCCAGGTCAACCATTACAACCATTAGGCAAAGTCGCTTCAGGTGGTGAACTATCCCGTATTTCACTGGCGATTCAAGTGATCACCGCCCAAAAAATTGAAACCCCAAGTTTAATTTTTGATGAAGTCGATGTCGGTATTAGTGGGCCAACAGCTGCTATCGTCGGCAAAATGCTACGAAAACTGGGCAAGTCAACCCAAGTAATGTGTGTAACGCACTTACCGCAAGTCGCCGGTTGTGGTCATCAACAAATGTTTGTTGCCAAGAAAACCATCGATGGTCAAACCGAAACGCAGATGCGTCCATTAACCACCGATGATCGCATCGCAGAGCTAGCACGCCTACTGGGTGGCAGTGAAATTACTGAGCGTACTCTCGCAAATGCGAAAGAACTGCTGGTTGCGGCTTGATTTAATTTCGCATCTTGCACGAATATGAAATAAACTAAAACATTGATGCAACTATTGCGATCAGCAGTAGTCGAATATCAAAATATATTACTTTTTTTCTTTACCGCTTTTTACTTCTGCCAAGACCTTGTTTATCATCGCAGCAGTTAAAGCTAAAAAGCCAGGATGCTATGAGTTGGAAAAACATTGCGGCCCTAACCTTAGTGTTGGGCTTACTTAGCGGCTGTTCGGTCGCTGAACGTTTGGTTTATCGTATTGATATTGACCAAGGCAACTATGTAGAACAGAAAAGTGTTAATACCTTGCGTATTGGCATGACGAAAACACAAGTTCAATATGTGCTGGGTACGCCTATGTTAGTCGACCCAAGTTACCCCAACACATGGAACTACATTTTCTACGAACAAAATGGTCATGATAAACCAGTTCAAAAGAACTTGTTCTTAACCTTCAATCAACAGGCACAGCTTGTTAGTATGAAAGGTGATTACAAGCAAGGTCCTAACTTTATGGATCCTATGAATTAATTATATTTCATAGAAAATGATTGTTTTCAAACAATAAAAAAGCTCGCTAATGGCGAGCTTTTTGTTATCTGCTATAAAATAGAGCTGCTATTTTTCAGCGTCTTTTTTGGCTTGTTCTGCACGTTTACGGCGGATCTCACGCGGATCTGCAATTAACGGACGATAAATCTCAATCCGATCGCCATCACGCGCCGTTGCATCTAATTTTACATTGCGACTATAAATACCGACTTTATTGGTATTCAAATCAATCTCTGGGTACATGGTTAGAATGCCCGATTGTTCAATAATCGCCTGAATTGGGGTTTCAGCAATAACAGCCAGCTTTAATACTCGCTGTACGTTAGGCAGTGCGTAGACCACCTCAACGTGAATTAAGGGTTGATCAGAATGCATACACTTCTCTTGCTCGCTGTGTGAACGCCTGCACCATATTACCAGTCAGATCACGAAAAATTTTACCAAAAGCAACATCAATCAAGCCACTGGTAAATTCAAATTCTAAGTTTAATTCAATTTTACAGGCTGTTGCATCAAGCTCAGTAAATGTCCATCCACCAACTAATTTTCGAAAAGGACCATCCACCAGCTGCATTTGAATTTGGTTAAAATCAACCAATTTATTATGCGTCACAAATGTTTTACGAATGCCCGCTTTGGCAACATCTACCGATGCCATCATATGGCTGGTCGAACTTTCAATGATTTTACTGCCCGCACAGCCGGGTAAAAACATTGGATAAGATTCAACATCATTCACCAAGTTAAACATTTGTTGGGCGCTAAAAGGCACCAGTGCTGAACGACTAATTTGTGGCATAGCTTCTCCTTCATCGAACACATCCTCACCCTGAAGATAAAATCTATTCGCTGCGTTTAGTCAATGATACCATTACTGGGCTATCGACCAAAATAACAGTTACCATCAAGCGGTATTATGGTAACGTCAATAGCTTATTCGACCAGAAAAATCACTGATATTAGATTTTGTTCTGGGACTGCAACAATGACTCTACGAGGTCAACATGGCTAAAAAACCAAAGCAAAGTAGCAATACTATTGCCAAAAATAAAAGCGCTCGTTTTGAATTTGCCATTGGCGACGAATACGAAGCCGGTATGGTACTCCAAGGTTGGGAAGTAAAAGCCATCCGTGATGGTAAAGTAAACATGACTGAAAGCTATGTTTTCTTACGTAACGGTGAAGCCTTTATTTCAGGCTTAACCATTGCGCCATTAAATGCAGCATCAACCCACGTTGTCGCTGATCCTACTCGTGTACGTAAGCTATTACTTAACCGTCGCGAAATCGGCAAAATAGAAGATTCAGTGAACCGCGAAGGCGATACTATCGTGGCATTGGTGATGTACTGGAGTGCTTCATTTGTAAAAGTGAAGATCGGTACGGCTCGTGGTAAGAAACTGCATGATAAACGCGCTGACAGCAAAGCCAAAGATTGGCAACGTGATAAAGCCCGCATCATGAAAGGCGCTAACCGTTAAGCTACCTATGCAACATGATGTTAGCATTTGAATAGTAATCAATCACTTGGTCAGTAAATTAAAATATAGTTATTGACCTCGTTAAATATTCTGCTAACATCGAATGCATCTGGGGCTGATTCAGGATTCGACAGGATCACGAAGGCTTGTGGAGCATGTCGAGGTGCGGTTTGCCTCGTTAAACAACCGCAAAAAAATAGTCGCAAACGACGAAAACTTCGCACTAGCAGCTTAATACCCTGCTAAGAGCGCTCCTGCCCTAGCTTCCGCTTGTAAGACGGGGAATAACAGGGGTTCAAACCCAAACGAGATAGCGAGGGATTCTTTGACTAGAGAGATGAACCGCGAAATAGAATTCTGGTATGTATTAGCATAGCGTGTCAATTCGCAGTGACGATACGAGAATAAAGATTGACTAAGCATGTAGCGCCATCTGTTAGACTGATTTTGGACGCGGGTTCAAATCCCGCCAGCTCCACCAAA
>CAMQXY010000126.1 GCA_947039005.1 uncultured Photobacterium sp. | reverse complement strand
AAGAACATACTGATTTCGTTGCTAGCCAATGGCTTGCTCCGTGTCAGTGAGGTCGGATTATAGAGACTTCGATCACATTGGCAAGGATTAATTTTCAATATTATCAAAAAAAAAACCAATCCGTACACACTACAATCAAATACACAAAATTAGATTAAAAAACACTCGCTAGCCGAGAGCTTTGATGCAGTTTATGCTTCATTTAGTAAATTATCTCTTTAGTAGCGATAGTTAACTAAAAGAAATGTAATAGAACAAAAGCGTCAAAATATTTGCCAATCACTCTATATTAAATAAATAACAACACTAAACTGTTAAAAAAACTTAAATTCACATAACAATAATAACAATAAAAACAATTAGTAATAAATATCCAACTTATAAATACCGATTATTCATATCTTATTGGTATGATAAATTCCCTCATGTCATATAATGGTGACGTATGTCACAAACAAAGCTAGTCCTTATTGTTAGGATTCAGCCCTTTCATTAATTGGCATCTCATCTGCCTATTTAATTATAATCGAAAGCTATACAGGATTTGCTATGACAAACCAGAATCGCATCCTTCTGACGTGGATAAGTTTCTTATCTTATGCCCTAACTGGATCTCTGATTATCGTCACCGGTATCGTTATGGGAGATATTGCCAAATATTTTGATTTGCCAATATCTAGCATGAGCAACACTTTTACCTTTCTTAATACAGGTATTTTAATTTCTATCTTCCTTAATGTTTGGTTGATGGAAATCGTACCGCTTAAGCGCCAGCTCATTTTTGGTTTCATTCTCATGCTATTAGCAATTCTTGGCCTTATTTTCGGTCATAATCTTGCTATCTTCTCTGCTTGCATGTTCGTTCTAGGTGTTGTTAGTGGTATTACCATGTCGATTGGTACCTACTTAATCACTCATATTTATGATGGTAAAGAACGAGGTTCTCGTCTGCTATTTACTGATTCATTTTTCAGTATGGCAGGTATGGTATTCCCTGTGATTTCTGCTGCAGTACTTGCACACCATATGCAATGGTATTGGGTATATGCCGCAATCGGTATTATCTACCTTGCTATTTTCCTATTAGCATTAATATCTACATTCCCTGTATTAGGTAAAGATGCACCTCAAGAAGAAGCAACGACTAATGAACCAAAAGAGAAGTGGGGACTTGGCGTTCTATTCCTAGCCATTGCAGCTTTATGCTACATCCTTGGTCAACTTGGATTTATTTCTTGGATCCCTGAGTATGCAACCCAAAAACTAGGCTTATCGATTAGTGATGCTAGCCAATTAGTCAGTTACTTCTGGGGTGCTTACATGATTGGTATGTGGATTTTCAGTGTGTTACTGAAAAAATTCGATCTGCATTATTTTGTGGTTGTTTTATCTGGATTAGCCACTGTACTGATGTATCTATTTAATAAAGATACTGACCCACATAACCTTATCTACATTATTTCAGCACTAGGCTTTATTAGTAGTGCTATTTACACCACGATCCTTACTTTAGGCTCACAACAAACCAAAGTATCATCACCAAAATTGGTTAACTTTATTTTGTTATGCGGCACAATCGGTACGATGTTAACGTTTGTTGTCACTAGCCCTATTGTTAAAAACTACGGCGCACACGCAGCACTAGTTACGGCTAATGGTTTGTATGCTGTCGTATTTGTAATGTGTGTCTTGGTCGGTTTTGTTACTAAACACCGCATTCATGGACATAGTGGTCACTAACTAACATTCCACTAATAAAAAAGCCTCAATAGATTGAGGCTTTTTTTATACTTAAATAAAAGTAAAGGGTCGCTCTACTTATTATTAATTGTTATTAGGTCGCATTGATGGGAATAGAATCACATCACGGATAGTATGTGCATTAGTAAACAACATCACTAAACGATCAATACCAATCCCTTCGCCCGCTGTTGGCGGTAAACCAAACTCTAGCGCACGAATATAATCTTCATCATACTGCATAGCTTCATCATCACCCGCATCCTTAGCGTCCATCTGTGCTTTAAAGCGTGCATCTTGGTCCTGAGCATCATTAAGCTCAGAGAAGCCATTGGCAACTTCACGGCCACCAACGAAAAATTCAAATCGGTCAGTCAAGAATGAGTCTTCGTTACTGCGACGTGCTAATGGCGATATATCAGCAGGATAACCAGTAATAAATGTTGGTTGAATTAACTTAGTTTCTGCTGTTTCACCAAAAATCTCTTCTAACAACTGACCACAAGTCCAGAATGGTTCAACCGTTAAGCCAACTTCACGGGCAATATCCGCCATTAATTCACGATTTTTAACATCATCATAAGTTAACGCTTGAATACGCGCATTGTCTTTAGTGTAGTGCTGAATTGCCGCTAGCATTGTCATACGAGTATAAGGACCATTAAACTCAATAACATGCTCACCATAAGGTAACGCAGTATTACCACAAAGATCTTTAGCAATAGTACTTAATAAACTTTCAGTAAAATCAATCAAATCATTATAATCAGAATACGCCATGTAAAATTCCATCATGGTAAATTCTGGATTATGGCGAGGCGAAAGACCTTCGTTACGGAAATTACGATTAATTTCAAATACCCGCTCAAAGCCCCCCACAACTAAGCGCTTCAAGTAAAGCTCAGGCGCGATACGAAGATACATATCAATATCTAACGCATTATGATGGGTTACAAAAGGTCGCGCAGAAGCACCGCCAGCAATCGGGTGCATCATTGGCGTTTCAACTTCCATAAATTGCTGTTTGAGCATGAATTGACGAATCGCTGCAACTACCTTAGATCGCATAATCATTGTGTTGCGAGATTCTTCATTAATGATCAAATCAACATAGCGCTGACGGTAACGTTGTTCTTGATCTGTTAAACCATGATATTTTTCAGGTAATGGACGTAATGCTTTAGTTTGTAGCTCATAGTTATCCATATTGACATAAAGTTCACCACGATCGGAACGATACAGTTGACCTTTTACACCGATAATATCGCCAATATCTAAACCGTGATATTTTTCTTTTAATTCTTTTTGTACTTCTTTACTCGCATAAACCTGAATACGTCCAGAAACATCCTGTAATACTAAGAATGGTCCTCGTTTTGCCATAATACGACCTGCGACGGCGGTTGTATAAGTGGTATTAATTAAATCTTCTTTCGATTTATTTTCAAACTCAGTAATTAATTCATTTGCTAATTTCAACCGACGAAAAGTATTTGGGTGACCATTTGCTTTACTGCTTTTTCTTATATGATCAAGTTTTGCTCGACGTTCCGCAATCAGCCTGTTTTCATCAATTTCATTTTCTAACATAATATTACCTTTAATCAATTAATCGTTTTATTAAAAAGAGAGGTTTCGAATATTTATTTAAAAAAACTAAATTTATAACCCGATTACGGGCCTACTTTAAAATAAATAACCACCAAATAAAAAACGTGACATTCATCACAAAACATCAGAAAGGTAATAAATATCTTTTATTCTAGATTAAAAATGAAATATGAAATTACAGTTAGCATTTGAATAATAATTTCCATCTATATATAAAAGCAAATAATATAGAATTAATTAAACACAATCATTAACAATAGAAATGAAACCAAATGGCTTGGGTAAATTATAAAATAAATAACTGGTTATTAATTACAACAGAAAATTGTTTATATAAATCAGGTGAAAATTATATTATTGAACCCAGGATAACCAAACTATTAGCCTTTTTAGCTAAACATCAAGGTATTGTATTTACACGAGACGAACTCATTAAAAATGTTTGGGATGGTGCTGTTGTTAGTGAACAAGTAGTAACACAGTCTATTTTCGAATTACGTAAAACATTAAAAAAAATGGATGAAGATCATTGGATTGTTACTATTCCCAAACGAGGCTATAAGCTTGATATCGATGTACAACAAATATATGTCGATCCTAATACTGGTTTTAAGCTAGAAGAATTTCATTCTTCACATGAACATACCAATGATGTGTCAACTCATACATCATTTCCAGCGGGACCAATGACGCGAGCTTTTAACAAAACAACTAAAGAAGCACCATCGACGACAGCATTAAATAATGCCAAATGGAATCATTGGTTTTTCGATGTTTGTATTTTAAGTATGTTACTTATCACCATTGTCTTCATTACTTGGTCTAACGAAAAAATCACACCTTTAGAGACCATTTTAAATCCTCGTTTAATAAATATTGAGTCTACACAACAAATATCACCGAATCAGTTGTACTCAATTGCAAATATAATAAAATATTCATTATTTAAATCTACAGATTATATTAGTAGTTTCAGTCATCAGCCTAATGCGGGAAAAACACTTTCACTATACGTTAATAAACAACATCAATTACAAATAACGTTATTCAACAACATATCCAAAACAATAATGTTACATAAAGAGCTACACCTTAATAGTAACAATTCGTATGTCACGATAGATAATCTTATCAATCAATTAATACAATCATTAAATTATGATAGCCAAAAATCTCAAAATAATGCACATATCATTCTTACTAACCCCAGCCTCTTATATGGTTATCTTGAGTTGCCGAGTGTCATTACTAATGATGGTCAAACTAACATGAGTTACATTGAACAAATAAACAAACTTATTCAATCATCACCTCAAAACAGTTACTTATTAGCACAACGATACCTTGCTTACGCAATCATTCTTACTATGAACAATAAAGTAACATCAATGCCAACATTAATGAATTACGGCAAGGTACTAGTAAAAAGTATCACATCACAGCAACAACCCGTATCAAGTGAAATATATGATGCTTTAGCACTTAATGAACTCTATCAAGGCAACTTAACCGCTTCAGAGCATTATTTATCATTGGCAGCATTAGAGTCTCAACAGAATACAGCTTTACGCTACATTTTATTAGGTAAGATCAGCGAGCTTACTCATAAAAAGCAGCAAGCTAATGAATATTATAATAGGGCGATATATTTAGACCCATCTCAAGAAACATTCCAACTGTGTCAAAAGCTCGTTTTCATCTCACAAGTCAACACATCTAAAATCACTTCTCCGCATTAAATTTAGATTGATATGACCATTACTCTTAAATAATAGCGTTCTTTATTGAATGAAGAATTGAGTGAAGAATTGAATTAACTCGCGGCCAAACTTTATAACGATTATCAAATCGTCATTATTTTATTGATAAATAATTTATTTTTTCACTGACAACGTAACGTATTGATTAGCAAGGGCTCTAAAATAAAAAAAGTTAAAAAAAATCAGTTTTATTATTTTAAAATTTCTGAGTATAAGGTTATTTAATTAACGGTTCTGTCTGCTGTAGATTAAATCGAAGTTACTCGTCATTGATTATATGAAAGCAAAAACCTTTCTTATTACTGACGTTAAACGTGCGTAAACATTTTAAATATAATTGTATTCTTTGGAGATCGTTACATGTCGTCCGATACATCTAAAAAAATAGGTTTAGTTGCCTGTACTGGTGTTGTAGCCGGTAATATGATGGGTAGTGGTATTGCATTACTTCCCTCGACACTAGCAAAAGTAGGTTCTATATCTATTTATAGCTGGATTATTTGTTTAGTCGGCGCGTTATCATTAGCTTTTGTTTACGCCCGTTTAGCAACCAATAACCCGCAAGAGGGCGGTCCAATTGCATACGCTGGTGAAGTTTCTCCTGCCTTTGGTTTTCAAACAGGTGTGCTTTACTACCATGCAAACTGGATTGGTAACCTTGCGATTGCAATCACTGGGGTATCGTATCTTTCTGTGTTCTTCCCCATTTTGAATAACACGATTCCAGCGGCAATCGCCACTATTGCTTCAGTATGGGTTTTCACCATTGTTAACTTATTGGGTGGTTCATGGGTAAGTCGCCTATGTACACTAGGTTTACTACTTATTTTAGTTCCAATTGTGGGTACTGCTGTTGTCGGTTGGGGTCACTTTGACTCTGCAACTTATATGCAAAACTGGAACACATCACACAGTTCAAATTCACACGCTATTGTAAGTGCAGTATTAATTACCCTTTGGTCGTTTGTTGGTGTTGAATCCGCAGCTGTATCGTCTGGTATGGTGAAAAATCCGAAAAAGACCGTTCCGTTAGCAACCTTACTCGGTACTATTATTGCAGGTGTTATCTATATCCTATCAACCCAAGTTATTGCTGGTATGTTCCCAGCGGCTGAAGTAGCTGCTTCTGGTGCACCATTTGCACTGGCAACAACCGCTATCTTTGGTGCTTGGACTGCTCCATTTGTTGCAGCATTTACCGCTTTAGCGTGCTTTACATCATTAGGTTCTTGGATGATGTTAGTCGGTGAGGCTGGCAAACGTGCAGCTCGTGATGGCAACTTCCCTGCTATTTTTGGCGAAACAGATAAAAACGGTGTTGCGAAAAAAGGGCTGGTTCTTGCTTCTGTCATGATGACCATCCTAATGATCGTAATTACTATCTTCAGTTCTAGTAATAGCCATGCTTCAAACTTATTTGATATTTTAACCTCAGATGCCGTACTGCTAACCATGCTGCCTTACTTCTACTCAGCGGTTAACCTTATCCGTTACGAAGGTATGACAACTCGCAATGTGTTTGTAATGTTGTTTGCCGGTGTTGCATGTATCTTCTGTTTCATCGCACTTATCGGCGCTGATCCATCGTCATTAGCTGCTACTTTCGTTATTTCGCTAGCTATCTTCATGTTCTACGCTCGTAAACTTGGCTTCCGCCAGCACTTGCAACTAGAGCAAGAACAAAAACAAGCAAATAAATTAGCGCAATCTAACTAAATTCAGACTCTCATCATCTTATCAAGGCGCACGATACACCTCCCGAATTGGAGTGGTGCGCCTTTGTTTACCCTGGAGATATTCAACAATGAAGACCATTGCAATATTAAATAACTTAGGCGTATTTTTCAAAAAATACCCAGTACAAGAATTAGAACAAGCACTGGCTGCTCTTGGTTATAAAGCAGTATACCCTATTGATGAAAACGATTTAATGAAGCTACTTGAAATGAACCCACGTATCAGTGGTGTGATTTTTGACTGGGATACTTACTCATTAGACTTATGCCAACAAATTAACCAAATTAACGAAAAACTACCGTTATATGCATTTGCTAACGAACATTCAACACTGGATATTAACTTAGCGGATCTACGCTTAAATATTTACTTTTTTGAATATTGCCTTGGTAGTGCTTCTGATATTGCTCATAAAATTGATCAAGCAACAGAAGACTACAAAGACAGTATTCTACCGCCTCTGACAAAAGCATTATTTAACTACGTTGATGAAGCTAAATATACTTTCTGTACTCCAGGTCATATGTCAGGTACGGCATTTAATAAAAGCCCAGTTGGCAGTATTTTCTACGATTTTTACGGTGCAAATACGTTCAAGGCTGATATTTCAATTTCAATGCCTGAACTAGGTTCGCTATTAGATCACTCAGGTCCTCACAAAGAAGCTGAAGAGTACATTGCCCGTACGTTTAACGCTGATCGTTCTTACATTGTGACTAACGGTACTTCAACCGCAAACAAAATTGTAGGTATGTTCTCAGCACCTGCTGGTAGCACAGTACTGATTGACCGTAACTGTCATAAATCATTGACTCACATGATGATGATGACTGATGTTGTGCCAATTTATTTCCGCCCAACACGTAATGCTTACGGTATTTTAGGTGGTATTCCTAAGAGCGAGTTTAGCCGTGAAGTGATTGCTGAAAAAGTAGCAAATACTCCAGGTGCAACTAAACCTGGCTATGCGGTTATTACAAACTCAACTTATGACGGTTTGTTCTATAACACCCAATTTATCAAAGAATCATTGGATACTAAGTTTATCCACTTTGATAGTGCTTGGGTGCCTTACACTAACTTTAACCCTATTTACGAAGGTAAATGTGGTATGAGTGGTGAAGCAATGCCGGGTAAAGTGTTCTATGAAACCCAATCAACCCATAAATTATTGGCAGCATTCTCACAAGCATCAATGATCCATGTGAAAGGTCAATTGGAAGAAGAATCTTTCAACGAAGCCTTTATGATGCATACTTCAACCTCACCACAATACGGTATTGTGGCGTCAGCTGAAATTTCTGCAGCAATGATGCACGGCAACGCAGGTCGTCGTTTAATTCAAGATTCAATTGATCGTGCTATTCGTTTCCGTAAAGAAATTAAAAAATTACGTTCAGAGTGTGACGGTTGGTTCTTTGATGTATGGCAACCAGAAAACATCGATACCACTGAATGTTGGAACCTAAAACCCAATGAAAAATGGCATGGTTTCAAAAACATCGATGAAGATCATATGTTCCTTGATCCAATCAAAATCACCCTATTAACGCCAGGGATGAACGAAGACGGCGAACTTGATGCTTCTGGTATTCCTGCATCACTTGTGGCTAAATTCCTTGATCAACATGGTATCGTAGTTGAAAAAACTGGTCCATACAGCCTATTGTTCTTGTTCTCTATCGGTATCGATAAGCCAAAAGCAATGCAATTACTACGCACGCTTACTGAATTCAAGCGTGGCTATGATCGTAACATGACCATTAAGTCATTCTTACCATCGCTATTTAAAGAAGATCCTCAGTTCTACACTAATATGCGTGTACAAGATCTTGCTCAAGGTATTCACGACCTAACAGTGAAATACCAATTGCCAGAACTAATGTACAAAGCATTTGATGTGTTACCAGAAATGAAGATGACACCACATGATGCATGGCAGCAAGAACTACGTGGTGAGGTTCGTGAGATCCCATTAGCAGAAATGGTTAATGAAATCAGTGCTAATATGATCCTACCTTATCCTCCAGGCGTACCTGTTGTGCTTCCTGGCGAAATGGTTACTGAGCAATCTCGCCCAGTATTAGATTTCCTTGAAATGCTATGTGAAATTGGTAATCACTTCCCAGGCTTTGAAACTGACATCCACGGTGTTTACAACGTTGATGGTGTTTACAAAGTGAAAGTGATCAAGCAGTAATCAATACGATCGACATAAGTAATATTAGGGCATGCTAGTAATAGCATGCCTTTTTTAGATCCTGTAAATAATTCTGTGTAACAGCTCCTCCTCAATGGTATGGACTCCCCACCTTACTGACATTGTCAGCTACAGCTACAGTTATAGCGTTAACCAAAAAGGAGCCTATACCATGAATAAGCCTAGCACTATTTGTATTGATCTCGCTAAAAACGTTTTCCAAGTTGCATTGTTTAATCAACATGGAAAATTAAAGTCTAATCAAAAAATGTCTCAAGCTAAAATGGTCGCATTTATAGCCCAATATCCTACATATATAATTTATATGGGGGCGTATGGCTATGCTCATTATTGAGGAGCGATATTTTCAAAATAATAAGCATCATATTCATCTGCTTCCGACTCAAATTGTCAGGAAGTATCGAGCGGGTCCCTCGAAACCTCTAACCACTACACTCTAACCTCGCATCTCGC
>CAMQXY010000125.1 GCA_947039005.1 uncultured Photobacterium sp. | reverse complement strand
TATGGTTGTTTACGGTTATTGACTGAATGTGTTGCACCATAAACTGAATATTGAAGGGGAGTATTATTTCTCCCTTTTTGATGATGGATTAGGCATTCGTATAACCGTTAAATAACGCTTTGGGTATCCACTTTGGTAATAGCTAGTTTCGGTGACACCAAAGTGTTTTTTAGATGATGAACTATGAATAAATTTTAGTAGTCCAGGCTTTACTTCTGTAATAATTCCAGCGTGACCTGGTTTTCTTATTTTTAAATTTGTACCAGTAAAAACAATAAGATCACCTACCTTGGCGTTTTTTAATTCTATCGATTTATTAAATAGTTGTGTATATCCTGCCGTCGTTCTTGGGATAGAAATATTAAAATGATGATAGATATATTTAATGAATCCTGAACAATCAAATCCTTTTGGCGTTGTTCCTCCCCAAACATAACGGGTGCCAATATATTTTCTTGCGAATGCAATCATTTTACCGTTTTCTATTGATTTTAGGTGGTTACTGTGTTGTTTTGGTAAAATACTGCTTTGGCTTACGACTTGCGGAGTCGCATTTGCATTTGACTCGCAAGCCATTACGAGCAATAGGGATAAAGGTAAAATGATTTTAAGAGATCTATTTATGTTCATGGTCTTTATTGTTTCTGTATTTATAGGATTTATAAGTAATTAGTTTGATAATACTATTTATTTTTAGCTTACAATAGATATTAAATATTATTATTCTTGATTAATATCAATTCGAAATTTCCGAGAGAGGTATAATCTATAATCCTTGTTAGATCACATTAATTTGTTATTATTTAGTATAATACTTATCTAAATGAGAGTTATTCACTCTGAGTTTGCTATATGTCATACAAAAAATATCGAAATATGTATTTAGATATTATTAAGATAATATCTGATAATTTATTAAACACTATTCATTATTCTTTTTTGTTATTAATATTATTTTTTTCAAAAACAGTTTTTGCGACACAAACATTAACGATTTGGTCTTCACATCAAAATCGTGATTTTTTAACAGTAATGACAAATAAATTTAAAGAAAATCATAATGTTAAAATTTCTATTGTTCAGTTGGATCCATCAGAAATAAAAGCAGAAATTTTGTTAAGTGCTCAAGATGGAGGATTACCTGATTTTGTTGTTATCCCTTCTGATTTTTTAGGGTTACACCAGATGATGGATTTATCAGCTATTCCTCGCGATTGGTATCAAGAAAACCTGAGTTCAATGGTAAGATCGACGGTTAAATTACAAGGAAAGTACTGGGGAATACCTCTTATTCAAGGTAATTTTTTATTATTATATTATAATAAAAAATATGTGACACACCCAGCAACAGATTTTGAAGATATTATTCTAGAAAAAAAACAGTTTCTAGCAAAAAATATTATGCCGATGGGATGGAACTATAATGATATGTATTATTTTATCCCCATTTTATCAGCATTTAATGGCTGGCCTATCAAAGATGGAAAAATTACGCTTAATACGCCAGAGATGATTAAAGCATTAAAATATTACCATTCATTGGCGGCACAAGGGATTGTGAATCGAAACTGTGATTACCGTTGTTCTCAACTGGATTTTATTAATGGAAAGAGTGCATATTCTATTAATGGTGATTGGGCATATCATGATTTAAAAATGATGTTGGGTGATAATTTGGGCGTGGCTTTATTACCTAAAGTGAAGGGGAGAACAATGCATCCAATGGTAAGTACCTTTGTTTTAGCAATTCCTAATAACTCAAAACAGTCAAAAGAAAAACAGCAATTAATAAAAGATTTTTCTGAGTTTGTTCAGCAACAAAGCAATCAAAAGTTAGTATATGAAAAAACACAGTTATTACCAATATCCATGATGTATTACAAGCAACTTAGATCAAAAGCGAAGGGAGATAGCTTGGTTATGTTTGATCAAATGGCGTTAACTAAACCTATGCCATCAACGCTTAATATGGCTATTTCATGGCAGGCCATCTTTATTGGTTTTCAACGCTATCAAGCAGGTGCAACGGCTATAGATTCCGCAGCACATATGCAAAAAATGGCGATGCAGCAAATTCAACATTTGGATCATCATTGATGAAACTACGCTTAAAATCATCGTTAGCATTATTGATGTTAATTATTGCTGTTGTACCAGCTACTATTGTTGGTGGGTTGCTGTTAAAACAACAATCAGATGTGGAAGCGAATTATCGTATTGGTATGCTAGACCGATTATCTAATACTATTGAACAAGAGTTTGATTATCGTTTTTCATTATTATCGACAAGCTTAGATGTGCTCTCACGTGATAGGTTATTTGTTCAAGCGATTGATAATTTTTTCCTTGCGGGCCATGTTAATACCTCGTTAGGAACATTAGTTAAAAATACTCCATTAATTCAAGCGGCTTATTTAGTTGATGATCAATGGTCTGAAATTGAAAGTTATAACGGCATTCATGGTTTATCTTCTTTTTCAAAATTAAAAAATATCCTTATGTATCGCTTATCAAATCATAATGGGAAAGGTAAGCAATGGGTGTTTTATTATAATGGTGAAGACTTGATGCCATTAAAATTTAATCCAACGCGCCGAGGTGTTGTTATTGGTGTACCTATTTTTCAATCTATGACTAATGGTTTAAAGCGTACACCGTTAGGATATATGATTGTTGTTGTTCCAATAGAAAATATTATCAAAGTATTACGTCCATATTTAAAAGATGGGGAGAAGGTTATTTTAAAAAATAGTCGAATCGGAAATATGAGTAATATAAATGATATGAGTGATATTATTATTACTCAAGGTAAAATAGATCCAAACACCCCAACAATAAATAAAACGATAAGTATTAAATTAGAAAATAGATATATTTCAGATCCGATTGAATACACAATGAAAGTGTATATGGATAAGTATTTAGGTGAGAATCCATATATTAAATCTTTGAAATATATTTCATTATTTGGTGTGATTATTATTTTACTGGCATTTTTTATTGCTGGAATGACATATCGTTGGATTGCTCGACCATTAGGCGGGTTAATGGAAACAGTACGGGCTTATTCGCGAGGAGAATATCAGCGTTCAGGACGAGATTTACGGTTTGCTGAGTTCTTTATGGTTGAGCGGTTAATCCGTAACATGGCAAAAACTATTCAGGCACAATTGGCTGATTTAGCAGTGACTAATAGCGAGTTAAATGCAGCGTATTTAGAGAAAGAAAAAGCCAACTTACAATTGGTTAATTTTAATGATCAATTAGAATTAAAAGTAGAAGAAAAGACATTAGCACTTAGTCGTTCATTATTTCGCGAAGAAAATAGACGCTCAATGTTGCAATCATTATTGTCATTTAGTCATGATATTCAATCGGGCGATATTATTGAAACCGTAATGACACAAGTTGTTGCTTTATATCCGATGGCGGGATGGGCAATGAAAAGCTATGCCGATAATAATGAATGGGTGTGTGAAAATCTAGATAAGTCACTTTTAGAAGAACAAGTTGTACAACCAGAATGCCATTATAGTGATTATTATTGCATACCTAGTGATGGGAAATATTTGCATTGTTTTAAGATTAAAAATAGTCAAAATGATGTTGTTGGCATAATCGTAATGCAATATATGCAATTAGAGCATGATGACTTTGAGGCTATTTCATTATTTATTCGCCAACTGTCAACTGAATTAGAAGGTCGATTGTTAAACCGTGAATTGGCACGTATTGCCGTTACCGATTCATTAACAGGATTAGCCAATAGAAAAGCATTTGATAATGATCTAGAAGGGTACATACAATTATTTAATCGCTACCCAAGTCGAAATTTCGGTTTATTTATGTTGGATGTTAATGGGTTGAAACGAGCGAATGATAGTTATGGTCATAGCATGGGTGATGCGTTATTAATTGAAACAAGTAAGCTTTTAGTTGAAACGTGTCGTTTAACAGATAAAGTCTATCGTCTTGGTGGGGATGAATTTGCGATTATACTCGAGGCGGGAGATCGAGATAGCTGCAGTATTTTATGGCATCGATTAGAAAAGGTACGAGACCAAATTAATTATGCGTGCTTACCTAATGGAAAACGAGTTGAGATTCACTTTGCCGTTGGATATGCCAGTACTGATCAATACCCAGCAGATCAAGTTTGTTTAGTAGCAGATAAAGCGATGTACAAAGATAAGCGTCGTTTCTATGAGAAAACGGGTATTGAGCGATAAAAATCTAACCACTGCAATGTGATAGTGTTGCAGTGGTTTACTGGTAGTAATGCTATTTATGGTTTGAAAAATTATCACCCTTTGCCATGCGGTCATATAAAATAACATTCACGGCTGCCGCTAAATTCATCGATCCTTTTGTTGGAACATAAATTGTTTCACGACAAAAATCAGTAATTTCTTTTTTTAATGTACCATCTTCAGGGCCAAAAATATAAAACGCACGTTTAGGGTGTTTATATTCAGGTAATGGCTTCGCATCATCAATTAAATCTACGGCAACGGGTATACAGCCAACAGGAATAATTGCTTTTAGATCTTCAACACCAATTAATGGGATATCAAGCGCAGCATTTTTGGTATCAGTACAAAATTGCGCTGCATGATCATAACGAGTGCCAGTATAAAAGACAGAGTTGACGCCATAACAGCCAGCTGCACGCATAACAGAGCCGACGTTTTCAGGTGTTTTGGGATTAAAAAGGCCTACGCAAGAATACCCCTGACTTTTTTTGCTCATATCTACATCTACTTTAAAAATTAAGGCGAGATTATATACCTAAAGACAATATGTCTGCAGTAGGTATAGTGAGTTAGAAGAGAATAAAACAGGAACTGAGGTTCCTGTTTTTATGTGAGGTTTTACTTACCGCAACATTTTTTATATTTCTTACCGCTGCCACATGAACAAAGATCGTTACGATTAGGCGTTTTATCAAACGTTGTCGTGATTGGCTTGTTTAATGTTGCTGTAAGTTCTGCAATATCTTCTACAGCATTAGCATCTACAGTGATAGTTGCAAAAAGCTGTTGTTCTGCTAGTTGTACTTCTAGCTCTTGTTGACGTTCTTCTGTGTTCACAATCAATGTGAGTGGGTTGGTTTCCGTGCCAAGCTTATTTTCACGCTTTGTGTTATAGCCACAGCTGCTGTGTTTTGGTTTTTTTTCGATGCGGCCTTTAAAGAAAAATTTAGACATGGGGTAACCTGTTTGCTATGTAATATTAGCGCTGTCATTGTTGAATGAATACGCTTAATAACGAAAAAGCCACCAAAAGTAAGGTGGCTGAAATTGTGGGCATAATAACCGCCATCGTGCCGCTTATCAAGCATTGAGCTGATGCTTAAGTAATAAAAGTAAGCAGGGTATATGAACCAAAATGTGGTATCCGATGTTTACTTATTGATAGCTATTGAAGTAATCGATTGCATTGGCAGAATTAGATCTTCACCCTGAAACGGTTCTAATTAAAAACACTTGAGTTACGGTTAGTCACCAGAATTTATTCTATAGTTGAAAAAACCTATCAAAGTAATAGGTTTTTTCGTCTATCACTGGCGTTAATAATTGTTAATATACTCAATATAGAAAGAGTAAAAAGTACTAAGTTGTCTGATATGTTAGTGTATTAGTGATAAATACGACGATTATATGCAACATCTTGATGGATAAGATTATTAATGTATAACAAAAATTTTCAATTTTTATCACGAAAAAATGCATAAAAAATTGAAAATTACGGCATAATAACGCCCGTTATACCAAGCAATTGATTGCTGTACCAGATCGAATGATCTGTAAATAAATGGGAACATTACATGGTTAAACCAGAAAATAACGCAATTGTAATTTTTGGTGCGTCAGGCGATTTGACTCATCGAAAATTAATCCCTGCGTTCTATCATTTATACGCTAATGGTTTATTGCCAGAAGATTTCGCTATTTTAGGTGTTAGTCGTACGACATATAGCGATCAGGAATTTCGTGACAAGCTTCGTTCTGCATTAGAAGAAAATGAAAAAACAGATGCAGCGATATTAACGGAGTTTTGTCAGCATTTATATTATCAGGCATTAAACACCTCTGATGCTGCACAATACGCAGTGTTAAAACAGCGTTTAGACGTATTCAAAGATACCCATCATACCAGTGGTAATGCAGTCTTTTATCTTGCAACGCCACCTAGCCTTTACGGTGTTATTCCCGAGTGTCTTACGGCTCATGGTCTTAACGATGAAGCTGACGGTTGGAAAAATCTGATCGTTGAAAAACCATTCGGTTATGATCTTGAATCTGCTATTTCTTTAGATAAGCAGATTCACGCATGTTTTCAAGAGCACCAAATTTACCGCATTGACCATTACTTAGGCAAAGAAACGGTACAGAACTTATTAGTTTTCCGTTTTGCTAACGGTATGTTTGAGCCATTATGGAACCGTAATTTTATTGATTACGTTGAAATTACTGCATCTGAAGCGTTAGGCGTTGAAGATCGTGGTGGTTATTACGATGGTGCTGGCGCTGTACGTGATATGTTCCAAAACCACTTATTGCAAGTATTAGCAATGGTAGGTATGGAGTCACCTGCAGCAATTAATGCTGACTCTATTCGTGATGAAGTGGTTAAAGTGATGCAAAGCTTTAAGCCATTATCAGAAGACGATCTACAGAAGAATTTAGTTCTAGGTCAATACACTGAATCTGATGTTCGTGGCAAACACCTTCCAGGTTATCGTCAAGAGCATGGTGTTGATGATGAATCTCGTACTGAAACCTATGTCGGTATGAAGATGTTTATCGAAAACTGGCGTTGGAACGGGGTGCCGTTTTATGTCCGTACCGGTAAACGTTTACCGACTCGTGTAACTGAAGTTGTGATTCACTTTAAGAAAACACCGCACCCAGTCTTTGGCGCTAATGCACCAGAGAACAAATTGATTATTCGTATTCAGCCAGATGAAGGTATTTTAATGAGCTTCGGCCTTAAAAAACCAGGTGCCGGTTTTGAATCTCAAGAAGTGTCAATGGACTTCCATTATGACAAACTTGAATCAATGAACATGCTTACTGCTTATGAGCGTTTATTGTTGGATTGTATGAAACAAGACGCAACATTGTTTGCACGTACTGATGCAGTGAAGGCATGTTGGAAGTTCGTACAACCGATTCTTGATTATAAAGAGCAACCTGAGCACCTATTTGGTTATGCTGCAGGTACGTGGGGACCTAAAGAAGCGGATGAACTATTAGTCAATGATGGTCGTCAATGGCGTTTCCCATGTAAAAACTTAGCCAATACGGATTATTGTGAGCTATAAGCATGATTAATTATAAAGTGTTTGATACCCCGCAGGATGTGGTTGTTTCTCTAGCTGAAACCATGCAAGCCATGAGTTTGCAATCTCACGCGGTTCATATTTCATTGTCAGGTGGTAGTACACCTAAATTGTTGTTTAAAGCATTGGCGCAAGCGCCTTTTGCTGACAGCATACAATGGAAGAATCTTCACTTCTGGTGGGGGGATGAGCGATGTGTTGCACCAACGGATGCTGAGAGTAATTTCGGTGAAGCAAATGAACTTTTGTTCAAGCACGTTGCAGTTCCTGCTGAAAATATTCACCGTATTCGTGGCGAAGCTGAGCCGATAGCTGAATGTGCACGTTTTGCCGCAGAAATGGATGCAGCCATTCCACACAAAAATGGTTTACCTGCCTTTGATTGGATTTTACTAGGCATGGGTGGCGATGGGCATACTGCTTCTTTATTTCCCCATCAAACCAATTTTGATGATCCTGCATTAGCAGTGATTGCCACTCAACCAGAAAGCGGTCAACAACGTATTTCAAAAACAGCACGTTTACTTGAAAATGCCGATCGTATTACTTACTTGGTATTGGGTGAAAGTAAGGCTGAAGTCTTATATGAAATAAATAGTACACCGGCGGAAGATCTTGCTTATCCGGCGGCAAAAATTAAAGCCTCTCATGGCAAAACAGAATGGTATTTAGATGCAGCAGCAGCAAAACTGCTAGCACAAGGAGAATAATATGAAAGGCGATATTGGTGTAATTGGTTTAGCAGTTATGGGTCAAAACTTGATCCTTAATATGAACGACCATGGTTTTAAAGTAGTTGCTTTTAACCGTACCGTTTCTAAAGTAGAAGAATTCCTTGAAGGCCCTGCAAAGGACACTAACATCATCGGTGCTACGTCATTAGAAGATTTAGTGTCTAAGCTAGAATCACCACGTAAAATCATGTTAATGGTACGTGCTGGTGATGTTGTTGATGCATTTATAAACCAACTTGTACCGCTACTTGATAAAGGTGACATCATCATTGATGGTGGTAACTCAAACTACCCAGACACTAACCGCCGTGTTGCTGAGCTTGAAGCTAAAGGTCTTTTATATGTAGGTTCTGGTGTCTCTGGTGGTGAAGAAGGTGCACGTTTTGGTCCTTCAATCATGCCGGGTGGTTCTGAAGCTGCATGGCCTGCAATCAAACCTATCTTCCAAGCGATCTCTGCAAAAACAGCAGCGGGTGAGCCTTGTTGTGACTGGGTTGGTAAAGATGGTGCCGGTCACTTCGTTAAAATGGTTCACAATGGCATCGAATACGGTGACATGCAGTTAATCAGCGAAGCATACCACTTCATGAAGTCTGGTTTAGAGCTATCTCACGATGAGATGCAAGCGATTTTCCAAGAGTGGAATAAGACTGAGTTAGATAGCTACTTAGTTGAAATTACCGCTGAGATTCTTGGTTATAAAGATGAAGATGGTCAACCTTTAGTTGAGAAAATCCTTGATACTGCTGGCCAAAAAGGTACTGGTAAGTGGACAGGTATTAATGCGCTTGATTTAGGTATTCCACTAACGCTAATTACAGAAGCTGTATTTGCACGTTGCGTATCTTCAATGAAAGATCAACGTGTAGAAGCTGAAAGCCTATTTGGTAAAACAATTGCTAAGATTGATGGTGATAAGCAAGTATGGGTTGACGCATTACGCCAAGCATTACTTGCTTCTAAGATCATCTCTTATGCGCAAGGCTTTATGTTAATTCGTGAAGCTTCAGAAGAGTTTAACTGGGATCTAAACTACGGCAACGTTGCTCTTATGTGGCGTGGCGGTTGTATTATTCGTAGTGCATTCCTTGGTAATATCCGTGATGCATACGATGTGAACCCTGATATTAAGTTCCTTGGTTCAGATACTTACTTTAAAGATATCTTACTAAGCAGCATGCCAGCATGGCGTAAAGTAGCCTCAAAAGCGATGGAAATTGGTCTACCAATGCCAACAATGACATCAGCATTAACATTCCTTGATGGTTACACAACAGCAAGCTTACCTGCGAATATGATTCAAGCGCAGCGTGACTACTTCGGTGCTCACACTTATGAGCGTATTGATCAACCTCGTGGTCAGTTCTTCCATACTAATTGGACTGGTACTGGCGGTGATACAGCGTCTACAACTTACGATGTATAATGTGTAAGTGATAAAATATTATTAAGCCACCGTTCGCGGTGGCTTTTTT
>CAMQXY010000124.1 GCA_947039005.1 uncultured Photobacterium sp. | reverse complement strand
GTATTGAACAATACGTTAATCAGCGCCCAGAACAATACATGTGGATTCTACGTTTGTTGAAAACACGTCCGAATAATGATGAGAACCCTTATGCTAAAAAGTAAATTAACGCTATTATTAACTATTCTTCCATTTACTTGGATGGTCAGTGGACAATTCGTATTTAATAATGGTGATAAAATATTAGTTATTTTAACTCTCATTTCTCTTTTTACAATATTATTCAATTATGGTTTAGAACCATTTAAAAAAAACATTAAAAATAACAACTACATATATATGCTAATAATTTTGTTATTTATATCTGTTATTTATAATGCTATATACCACTATGACATTATTAATGTCCGCTCTACTTCATGTATTATTCTTTATTTTCTTTTTATTCCATCTGATTTTATTACAAATAAAATATTAGCATATAGCACATTAATTGGCAGTATTTGTGCAGCAAGCTTTGCATTTTGGCAAAATAATATTTTGCATTTAGACCGAGCTGCATGGCAATTAAACGCAATTCCGTATGCTACCTGCTGTTTAATATTAATGATAGCAGCTATCATGATTGGCATTATATATAAAGAAAAAAAAGAAATTCTCTTTACTTCTATATTATCAAGTTTGATATCTTTTTATGCTCTTATTTTATGTGATACACGAGGTGTTTTAGTTGCTGTCTTCGTCATTTTTTTATATTTACTTTTCTATGTTTTATCCACAAAAACATCTGTAAATATAAAAATAACGATTATTACCGTTTTAGTTGTTATAACAACCATTGGGGTATATTCAACAAGAGAGCGTCTTATCCATGATACGATTCAAGGATTCACTCAATATGAACAAGGTAATGATATCTCAAACACTGGCTCTAGAATAACCATGTGGAAAGCAGGTCTCTTACTTATCCCTCAGAAGCCAATAACTGGTTTTGGTAATAACTTTGAACCAGCGATGACAAAACTATACCAAGAGAAGAAAATAGGCGCTCAAATTTACAACTTAAAGCTACTACATTTTCACAATCAATTTATTGATATAACAGTAAAATATGGCGTTATAGGTCTATTATTATTAGTACTATTTCTGTTGTTTCCTTTTTACCTTATATCTCAGAAACAATACTCAAAAGAAAGTAAATTAGCGATACTTCTATTAACACTTGGTGTCGTCATTAGTGGATTAACCGATGTACCACTTGAGCACAAGCAAGTTTTTGTCTTATATGTGGTTTTCATTTATATGTTTTTAAAGAAACCATACCAAATAAAAGCATAAATAATAAAGGCACCGATTATAACTATGGTGCCTTTCTCTTAATTAAAGCTAGAAAATAATCGTATATATTGTTTAGCAATTTTTGTCGACTCAAATTTAATATATACCTTTTCAAAATCTAATGCTGCGTCACCTAATAATAACTCATCAATTTTATTAGCAATATTTTTAGGTTCCGCTTCCTTAACTAAATAGTTTTTCAGTTGACCAGTCATAATTTCAGCTGGTCCTGAATAGCAATCAACACTTACGATTGGTGTGTGACAAATTAATGCCTCCACTAATACGTTACCAAATCCTTCTGTTTCTGAGGTCAGTATTAACGCCTTAGCTTTTTTTATTATAGCGAATGGGTTATTATAAAATGGCAATATAAAAACTTTATTACTAACGCCTAATTTATTAATCAACCTTAATAAAGAATCTTTATACTCAGCACAACCATCACCAATAATTAATAGCTTTACTTCTTTATTAATTAAAGCATAGGCATTAATTAATAGTTCTAGCCTTTTTTCTGTTGCTAGTCGTCCAACATAGCAAATATAATCATTTTTTAAAAAAAACTCATCTAGTGGTTTTTCTGATAAGCTCTTTATTTCATCAATCGCAAATGGATTATAAATAGTTGTAATACTCAGGTAAGAGCTTGTAATTGATGAAATAAAATCAGCCATGCCTTTAGAAACACAAATAATATGCTTATTATTAATCTTTTTTAATAGCTTTAGCCGATACTTTAACTTCCTAAAATAGTTTTTATTTTCGTAGCTTATTTTATCACAGCTATGTTGCTGGATTATCAAACGCGGATCATCAATTACAGAAACTATATTTATAGTGTCACCATGCCCACATAAAATAACATCAAACTTATGCTTACAATCTTCGTCATACAACCATTTTGAAAATATTGGAGCATATTTTATTATTTTCTTATACTTGATTTCTTTAGGAATATTAAGTACATGAACTTGTATATCACTTCCTATTTCTAGTTCTTTTTCTGCATCTAAACAAATAAAGTCACACTGGTGCCCTAACGCAATAAACTCTTTAGCCAATCGCAAAGCAACAACTTGCACGCCCTCTATTTTCAAATCTCGTAAAAAGAATCCAATTCTCATGCCAACGCCTTTAAAATAGTTGCACGTGCCAACACTAAATCCTGCCAGTCAAATTCATGCACATGAACACTGTCATTTTCACTGAAAGGTTTACGATTAAGCAAACGCTGTGAGTACTTCCCTACAGGTTTCCATTCCTCATAATTTTGCATGTTGTGACGATAAACACCAATCACTGGTTTATTGAGTGCTGACGCCATATGTACTACCGCAGTATCTGGAGTAAAGGTAAAATCAGCAATATCAATAATAGCTAACGACATTTCAAAACTAGCTGGCTGCTTAGGTGAAATAACCATTTTGTCATCTACAGCCACAACTAACGCTTCAATAAATCGTTCCTCTCCAGGGGTTGGTATAATCATCAATAAATCATCAGGAAACTGCTGACGCCATTTACAGATTAATACCTTCGCTTGCTCAAATGAAAATCGGCGATACTTACTCGAACCAAAAAAATTAATACCAACCACATGCTTACAATTTTGCTGTGATTGATTAATAAATTGCTGTAGAGCAATACGCGATTGACTAAAATCAGCAATAGGTAACGAGCATTGAGTGTGAACCTTTTGAATAATAAGGTGTTGTGCTGCAGCAATATACCTATCTTTAAAATGGATATATTGCGATTCAACTTCAACATCAAATAAATTATATTGCTGTTTATTAAACCCTAGATAATGCAGAGCTTTAAATTGAGACGATAAGCACAAATCTTTATGGCTAGAGTACGTACCAAGATCGACAAACAAATCAAACTTACCCACATTATCGGCAATTATTTGCTTTCTTTTAGCTTTACTATAAAGAATATACTCATCAGCAGGAGCGGCTTTCTCTAACCAAGATTGAGTCGTCGAACCCGTTAATACAGTAATATGAATATCTGGACGGTACTGACGTAACACCTTGATAAAGCCACCACACATGATGGCATCGCCTAACTTATTATCCCAGCGTAGGAGTAAAACTGATTTGATCATCGATGGATCAAAATCTTTCTTTTGCACACGCTTATCGTATATTTCCCGATAAATATTCAGTTTTAATGCTTTCACTTTATTACGGATTAAACGCCATCCCGCTTTTATTTTTCTCACATAATCCATATAAAAGTTCGATCACTCTCAAAGTATAAATACAAACTACGAATGATTAATATGAAAACATCACATTAAAACATTATAGCTAACGAGAAATTATATTAACTAGCGCACATAAAGTACTAGAATATAACCGTGTTACCAGCTTTTCCAGTCTCACTAATGGCTGCATCATTTTTTGTTTACGACAACCAATAGTCGAATGTTTATCGCCCCCCGGTTTAACGGGAGCAGGATAAAGCCCATAGATAGCCTGTCGATGCAGATAGGTATTACGAATAAACACATCGACCGGTAGAATCATTGTTTCACTCGCTGACAAAAATGCCTGTGCACATTGTGGAGAGATTAAGTAGCCCGTAGTACATTGAGGTACCTTTAAAAACTTAACTAAATTGACCTCATCTTGCTGAGCTACCGAATAAAACAATTTTGTTTTCCATGGTTCAAGTCGAATAAAATGATGCTGATGCACCCATAATTTAGCAATATCAATCAATGCACAAAAATCATCTCGAAGGATAAAGTCATCTTCAAGAATGATGACAGGTTGATCAAGCTTAATCACCTGTTGCCAAGCTAAAATATGACTGGCATAACAGCCTAATTCTCCGGCTAGAGCTTTACGACCTCTATGACGAATAAAACCTTTCTCATCATAGCGTTGCAATAATGGGTCAACCCCTAATCGCCCATCAACAGCATCAATAATATCATAGCGAATACCGTATCTGTTTAGTATTGCTACTGCATTATTTCTTCTTGTTGTTGAAGACGCGAGACTAATAAGAAGTACTTTCATCATATCCTTTAAATAACCCGTTGTACCCATTAATAGTAAAAACAATGGTTGGTTTGCTATTTTTAATAACCGCTTTATATACTTAAAAAACGATTATTTATACTATAAAAAATCAACCCAATATTTCATAATATTTTCGTGTATTGTAACCTATAAAAGTGCTTGAGAGCACATATCAACCTCCCCTCGCCAAAGATTGAGATCTACAATGAAAATAATGGTATTCAGTTCATACATGGATGCATGGAACAGCGTTAGACCTGAAGCCGAAATGTTCATAGCAATAGCGCAACAAGGTCATCAAGTGACAGTTGTTACTCAAGGTAATGCCGATTATGTGGCACGGTTTCTAGAACAAGGCTTAACCGTCATTGATGCATACCCAACAAAAAAAATATGCTGTAATACCATTAAACGACTTCGTCATGAACTCAAACAAGGTCAGTACGATATTGTTTACGCAACCAACTCACGCACTATTCCAAATGCAGCCTTTGCTTGTATCGGTTTCCCTGCCACAAAACTTGTCACTTACCGAGGTACCGTCGGTGGTTTATATCGCCATGATCCCAGCGCGTATTTAACTCACCTCCATCCTCGCGTAAATGGTATTTCATGTGTAGCGGATAAGGTACGTCAAGATGTTAGTAATCAGGTGTGGTCAAACAAAGATAATGTAGTGGCGATTCATAAAGGCCACGATCTATCCTGGTACCAAACCCAAACCGCTGATTTAAGCTTTCTTAATATTACCGCAAACGACTTTGTTATTATTTGTGTTGCAAATGCACGACCAAGTAAAGGGGTACATATACTATTAGAAGCAATGCAGTACTTAGAGAAAGAACCTAATATTCATTTATTACTGGCAGGCCGTGGTATTGATACAGCCGCTAATCAACAATTAGCCCAACAAGCGCCTTACCCTAATAATATTCACTTTCTAGGCTACCGAACTGATGTACCTGAACTCATGGCAGCAGCAAATGTACAAATTCAACCCTCAGTCAGTGGTGAAGGTCTACCAAAAACTGTCATTGAAGCAATGGCAATGGCTGTACCTTCAATTGTTACAACTACGGGTGGTAATGCTGAAATAGTAAATGATGGTGTCAGTGGGTTTGTGGTTGAAACTAATAATGCTCACGTGATTGCCGATAAGATTCACTATATTTATCACCATGCTACTGAAGCAAAGATCATGGGATTAAAAGCGCAACACTATATCGCGACTACGCTTTCCGTTGAAAATACAGCACAGCAACACCTAGCTTTTTTTGAGCGTTTATTAAAACAATAAGTTATTACTCGACAACAAAGCATAATCCTGTTGCTTATTGCTGGCAGGATTATTTATTAACTGATACTTTTTTCTGACGTTGTTGTAAGCGACGTTTATTTTCTAAACGTGCTGGAAAAACATATAAACAGCGCTGCAAAAATAACTTATATTGAGCAAAGATAGGATATTGAAGATCAAAATTAGGATCACAATATTTTTTATAAAGTTGCTGCCATTCTTTAAATTGCCAATGAGCAACCTTACCCTTAGTTCGAGAAACACGCGCTTTTACTGCAAATTTGCGACACAAACCAATACCAACATGTTGCGGATCGGCAATCACAAAGTTATTAGCAAAACAGCGATCAGACAATATTTGCTTCTCTATCTTATTATCAAGCAAACCATTTAAAGTAAATGCCGCATCAAATTTTTGCATTGCTCGAATAAATAGCATTTGGGTACAATCAATCGAATAATCAGGGAAACCCACATTATAAGGTTCTTCTTTAGTTGCTATAAAATCTTCGATTAATGGCATATTCCAACAAGCAATCACATCCTCTGTTCGACCAAAATAAAAGAAATCACTCATATGAAATACAACAGGTAAGCCTTTGGCATAACGACGAGTAAAGGTATTAATCACAACAACTCTTTCATTAAAAAAACGATCTTCATTACACCGCTTTGGAAAGGCTTGTTGCAAATGCAAAAATGAATCAGAGATTAAATAATTGTCACTACGTAACTTCATCGCATAAGGCGTTGTAACATGATATAACCCATCCAATGTCGAAACAATCTGACGATTATTATTAAACATCTGTGGTGTTCCATCTACATTATAAGCACGTATATTGGTTCCAGGATCATCACATAATACTAACTGGTCATAATCTAAATCGGTAAGATCTTGATTGTGCCAAGTCGATAGGATTATCTTTGCTCCCGGTAAAAATTGACGTACAGAGTTCAAGCACTTTTGGGTGATCCCTAACTCTTGCTCTCTATCACTAAAAGTTTGAACTGGCCCTTGAACCACAACAGTTATATCTTTAGGGCTTATCTCTTGTTTGTTATTCATTACCAATCCACTGTTTAATACTCTTTAATTAATCACCACATATCACTACGTATTAAATACCTCGTTCAAGAGTGAATTATATTTTAACTGATAACAACTAGGTATCCTAGTTAACATTGGTCTCTTTAGTTATTATAATTTGCTTCTATTTAAATGATGATAAAACTAAAAAATCACCAACATAATTGTGTTGAAATTTTACTGTTGCCGTTAATAATACGGAAAATAAACTTATAAAAAGGTACATAACACATCATGAAAAAACTGGTTATCGATCTAGATGGAACACTAACAACAGCAAATACCACTGATTATCGACTTGTTTCACCTAACATGGATGTCATAAAAAAACTAAGAGAATACCAACAGCAAGGATTTAGTATTACTATTTTCACTGCTCGTAATATGCGTACTTATGAAGGTAATATCGGAAAAATAAACATCCATACCTTACCAATTATTGTAGAATGGCTTGATAAACATAGCGTGCCTTATGATGAAATCATCGTTGGTAAACCATGGTGTGGACATGAAGGTTTCTACATTGACGATCGAGCAATTCGCCCTTCCGAATTTGCTTCACTTTCAGCGGATGAAATCAATGACTTACTTGATAAGGAAAAAATAAAGTGTTCTTGATTATGTCAGCTGCGTATGTTGATCAGGATTTAAAATCTGAATTTGGCAATATACCACCAAGTTTATTACCACTTGGTAACCGCCGTTTATTTCAACATCAAATCGCTGCAGCACCCAAAGGCAAAACACTTTATTTAAGTCTACCTGAATCTTATGATTTACCAGAAATAGATGCCAAATGGCTTCAGCAACACCAGGTTACTATACTCTCGATTCCAGATAATATATCGCTAGGGGCTTCACTGGTTATTGCATTAAATCTTATCGATAAACCAATCAATACAAGCCTTGAGGTATTGTTTGGCGATACGCTAATTTCACCGCTACCTACCATTGAAAACTCAATTACGGTCTCTCAAGTAGAAGATAGCTACAATTGGTCAGCTGTAACAAATAGCAAACATCATTGGATTCAGAACGTTGATAACGATCTTGATCATACTAAAAATAATGTTGTTAGTGGTCATTTTCACTTCAGTCAACCACGCCAACTTATTCGTTGTATAACCCAAAGCCATTGGAACTTTCTTGAAGGCTTAAATCGCTACAACCAACAGATAGGTTTAACCACTGTTCGTACTACTAACTGGCTCGATTTTGGCCATGTAAACACTTATTATCGTTCAAAAGCGAAGTTCACTACCCAACGCGCTTTTAACCAATTAAAAATATCACCCGAATGGTGTGAAAAAAGCAGTATCAATGAATTAAAAATTCAGGCTGAAGCTAATTGGTTTGAGCATTTACCACCAATGATGCGTAATTATATTCCTCAATATATGGGTCACTATGAGGAACAAGGTATTTTCAGCTATCGTCTTGAGTACCTTCACCACACAGCTCTGAATGAACTGTTCGTTTTTGCTAATTTACCTTCTGTTATATGGCATCAAATCATTAATAGTAGTTTATCTTTTTTAACTACATGCCAGCAGCATTTACAGCCGAATGATCAACCAGCAGCGTCATTGCAACAATTATTTGGTGAAAAAACATCACAACGCCTCAATGATTTTTGCCAAGAACGTGATTTTTGTTTAACGACAAGGTGGTGTTATAACAATCAATATCATATTTCATTACAACAATTGGTCACTGACAGTCATCAATACCTCCCCAAGCCTGCTGCGGTTGCAACTATCATGCATGGTGATTTTTGTTTTAGTAATATTTTATATGACTTTAGAACCAATCGTATAAAAACCATTGATCCTCGCGGAATGACACCTGATGGCACAATGACATTATTTGGTGATATTCGTTATGATTTAGCCAAATTAAGTCACTCAATTCTAGGGTTATATGACTGGATTATTGCGGGCTATTATCATGTTGACATTACCGATAACACGATAAACTTTAGTGTTTCAGGTTTCGAACAACATCAAGAAAATCAACAAATTTTCATTGATTTAGTAAATGATAAATTTAACCTATCAGCAGTAAATTTATATGCAATGCAAATTCAATTATTCTTATCAATGTTGCCTCTCCATGCCGATGACCCTCGTCGTCAAGATGCCTTGATGGCTAATGCATTTCGCCTTCACCAACTAATGGTAGAACATACTTTATGATCGTTATTCCAATGGCAGGATTAAGCTCTCGTTTTTTCAATGCTGGCTATACTCAACCCAAATACATGCTAGAAGCTCACAATCAAAGTTTATTTGATCATGCAGTAAAAAGCTTTGAGGCGTTATTTGAAACAGAGTTATTTGTGTTTATTATTCGAGATGGTTACCACACTCATCAATTTATTGAAGCACGCATTGCAGCTCTTGGTATCAAACAATTTCATATTACTGTCCTTACTCAAGAAACTCGCGGTCAGGCGGAAACTGTAGCCCTTGGCCTTGCTGACATTGACTATCAAGGTCCAATTACTATTTTTAATATTGATACCTTCCGCCCACACTTTAACTATCCCGATCTGACGTTATTAGGTGATGGTTACTTAGAAGTATTTGAAGGTAGTGGTGATAATTGGTCATTTGCTAAACCTGCACAAGTAGGCTCGACACAAGTTATAGAAACAGCAGAAAAAAGATCAATATCAAACCTTTGCTGCACTGGCCTTTATTATTTTACAGATATCAATGACTTTCATTATGCCTATAATAACTATATTTCTCGGCCAATAACTGAATGGGAAAAAGGCGAGCTTTATGTCGCCCCACTGTACAATATTCTGATCCACGAAGGTAAAGAAATCCATTATCATCAGATAGATCGCGAGCAAGTGATTTTTTGTGGTGTTCCCCAAGAGTATCTCGATTTTTTAAATCAATAATTAACTCACAACCATCACACAGCCTGAAAACCTTAACCCGGTAAATTATTTATGACTAAAATTTTAATCATCGGTCCATCGTGGATTGGCGAC
>CAMQXY010000123.1 GCA_947039005.1 uncultured Photobacterium sp. | reverse complement strand
ATTGAACCGTGAACATTGATGCAACCAAGCGCTGGAGTATCAAGTACCTCTTGAGGTAATAATAAACCATAAGCGACCACAACCATGATGTCGGCTTCAATAGCTGCTAGCTGTTGTTGTGCTTCAGCATTGCGTAATGACGCTGGTTGGAACACAGGAATATCGTGTTCTAAGGCGATATTTTTTACCGGGCTTGCGGTGAGTTTTTTACCGCGGCCTGCTGGGCGATCGGGTTGGGTGTAAACCGCCACAACCTGATGCTGTGAAGACAATAACGCCGCCAAATGACGGGCGGCGAAGTCAGGCGTACCTGCAAAAATAATGCGTAATGGTTTGCTCAAGATAACCTCGAATGGTGAATGTTGTTAGTGTGAACGTTTCAGTTTTTCTAATTTGCTTTTAATACGTTGACGCTTTAGTGGCGATAAGTAATCAACAAATAGCTTACCCGCTAGGTGATCCAGCTCGTGTTGAATACAAATAGCAAGTAGGTCATCCGCTTCAAAGGTGATCTTGTTGCCGTCACGGTCTAATGCTGAAACTGTGATGGTTGCTGCTCGTGGCACAAAACCACGTGCACTTGGTACTGAAAGACAACCTTCTTCAATGCCTTCATCGCCATGGGCGGCAGTAATTTCAGGGTTGATCAGCACCATAGGTTGGTCACGTTGTTCGGAAACATCGATAACCACAATCTGTTGATGAATATCGACTTGGGTTGCCGCCAGACCGATACCTTCTTCTTCGTACATGGTTTCAAGCATGTCATCAATGATCTGCTGGGTTTGTGGCGTAATCGCTTCAACTGGCTTGGCTACAGTACGTAGACGGTCATCTGGAAAGATTAAAACTGACAATAGAGACATAAGGACTCGAACTCGTTAACGGTTACTAGAAAGATACAGCGTTGTTGGTCTAATTCTAGTCATTTTAGCGTTCAAATAACAGTACCGAATGTGGGCGAGAGGCGCTAAGCGAAACTTGGTGAGCGAAATGCACTCGATGATGGCGAAAAAATTTAATGTTAGCTCTTAGCAAAGTTAAAGCTTCTTCGATGTAACATCGGTTATTAAATCGTGACATAAGCCGAAAAGCGCTGGGTGGCGATAGTTAAAGAGTCGACATATCAAAGAGCTAATGCCAACCTCTGCTAATATGAGTGATTATTTTATTATCGCTAGGTCGCTATTTGTGTCATCGAAGGAACGGATCACATGAGGCAATGGATTATTATTGTTAGTTTTATTCTTTTTATGCCGTCGTTGGTTGCTGCACCACAACCCCAACTGAAAAAGAGTCATCCTGATATTTATGTGGTCAAAAAAGGTGACACCTTATGGGATATTTCAGCGGTATTTTTAAATAACCCTTGGTCGTGGCCACAGTTATGGCAAAAAAATAGCTACATAAAAAATCCGCATTTAATTTATCCTGGTGATCGACTACATCTTATTTGGGTGAACGGTAAACCGCAGTTAAGCCTTAAAAAGCACCTTAAATTATCGCCACAAATACGGGTTGTGCGTCAGCCTATTACCTCGTTACCCGGCTATTTAATGTTGGCATATGTGGCCCAAGATAAGTTGATCAGTGCTGAAGCGATGACGACCCAACCCCAAATTCTCGGCACCAGTGAAGAACGCGGTTATCTGTCGATTGGTGACGTGTTGTGGGCAGATCAATCATTGGTTCCTACCAGTCAATGGCGCGTGTACCGTTTAGAACAAGATTTTATTCGCGTAGATAGCCAACAGCAAACCGAAAAAGCGGGTGTGAGCGCTAAAATATCAACTCTAAAAGAAATTGCAGATGTCACGGTTATTACCAGTGATGGCGTGACTAGCCAATTAAAGGTTGATAGTTTTCAACAAGAGATTATTCCTAATGATATTTTATTACCTTTATTAGGCAGTGATACTGACACTGATTTATCGTTCTCTCCGACGACGCCACCGTTATCGTTATCTGCAACGGTGTTAGGTCAGATAAGTGGTTACAGTTATATCTCTAATTACGATGTGGTGGTGTTAGATCGTGGTCATCTTGATGGCATGGTTGCAGGGCAAGTGTTTGAGTTATTTAAACCTGGCGCTGAAGTGCAGGGTAAAAAAGGTCAATACCATTATCAAGCCAGTACGTTATTAACCGATAGTACTCAATTAGGAACGGTTGCGGTGGCGCAAGCGATGGTATTACGTCCTTATGAATATTTTAGCTTAGCGGTCGTGCTTAATAATCAACAACCGTTTAAACCTGGAGTGGTTGCTCAAGCACCACGCTTATAGTGGTTATGACAGAAACAGAGCTTATTGCATGGTTACAACTTGCGGCTGTTCCCTCTCTTGGTGGCAGCCGTATTCAACGCTTGTTAGCTGATTCGACCCCACAACAATTAGCGGCAATGACGGTTGAACAATTACAGCAATGTGGTTTAACGGCGAAACAAATACAGGCTTTTTTGCTGCCTAATCAATCACGGATCCAACAAGCATTACAATGGCAACACGCTCCGCAACAACATATTTTGACCCTCACATCACCTTATTACCCTCATCTATTGAAACAGATCGCTTCACCGCCACCGATATTATTTGTACGTGGTGATGTTGCCTGTTTAGGTGCGCCCCAAATTGCGGTTATTGGCAGTCGTTCGGCATCCATTGACGGGCGTGAATCAGCGTTTCATTTTTCAAAAGCTTTGGCAGCTAATCATTATGTGGTCACTAGTGGCTTAGCATTAGGGATTGATGGTCAAGCACATCAAGGGGCGTTGCAAGCGGGTGGATTAACTATTGCGGTGTTAGGTTCCGGGCTTGATCAGATTTATCCCGCACGGCATCGTTCATTGGCCGCCAGTATTGCAGAGCAAGGTGCATTAGTGTCAGAGTTTTGGCCGCAAGAACAGCCTCGACCACAAAATTTCCCGCGTCGAAATCGAATCATTAGTGGTTTATCAACGGGAGTATTAGTGATTGAGGCCGCGCAAAAAAGTGGTTCACTGATCACGGCGCGTTATGCCCTAGAGCAAGGACGAGAGGTTTTTGCACTGCCTGGTTCGATTCATAATCCAGCAAGTCGTGGTTGTAATGCATTGATTAAATCAGGTGCTAAACTGGTAGAAAGTCCTGCTGATATTTATGAAGAGGTAGGAAGCCTGACAGAATGTGCAATAAATAATCAAATAGGCGTGCCTTTAGCAACTAAGGAAAATGAAGAATTGCCATTTCCCGCTCTGTTGGCTAACGTAGGCACCGAAGCAACACCCGTAGATGTCGTTGCTGAACGCTGTAAACAACCCATCCACCAAATTTTACCGCAATTATTAGAATTAGAACTGTCTGGTTGGGTGACTGCAGTGCCCGGTGGTTATATCAGAACGAGGAGGGGCTAGTTATGATGGATATTCTTATGTATCTATTTGAAACCTATATTCAAAGCGAAGCAGAGTTGTTAGTGGATCAAGACGAACTCTCTGAGGAGCTTTTACGTGCTGGTTTTCATCAGGATGATATTTATAAGTCACTAGAGTGGCTTGAAAAATTAGCTGCTTTACAAGAAACAGAACATACACCGTATGTTAACCATAGCGCGATAACATCAATGCGCATCTATACCGCCAACGAAATGTTACGGATGGATACCGCTTGTCGTGGCTTTTTACTTTATCTTGAGCAAATTGACGTATTAAATACTGATACACGTGAAATGATTATTGATCGGGTGATGGAACTCGATACTCAAGAATTCTTACTTGATGATCTTAAATGGATTATCTTGATGGTGTTGTTTAATGCCCCTGGTAATGAAACTGCGTATGATCAAGTAGAAGAGTTACTGTATGGCGCTGAAGATGGGGTTTTACATTAGTAATGACATCTAATAATAAACCATTATTTTCTGCTCACGAACACGCATTGAGTCACCAATCTTGTCCGCAATGTGACGCAGAATTGGTGATGCGCTTTGGTAAACATGGACCTTTTTTAGGTTGTGGTCATTATCCAGAGTGTGATTATATCCAGCCACTTAAACAGAATGACGGCCATATAGTTAAACAACTGGATATGCCTTGCCCTGAGTGTGCTCAACCGTTGGTTTTACGCCAAGGTCGTTATGGGATGTTCATTGGTTGTTCGGCATACCCACAATGTAATTACCTCGCATCACCAGAAAAAAAGCTACAACAAACCCATATTGATTGTCCTGAGTGCCATCAAGGGCATCTTGTCGAGCGTAATTCACGCTATGGCAAACTGTTTTATGCGTGCGATAAATTTCCACAGTGCCGTTTTGCCGTTAATAATAAACCGATAGTCGGTGTGTGCCAGCAGTGTGGTTTTGAATTGTTGCTAGAAAAGAAATTAGTCAGTGGTATTAAATTACAATGCGCTGATCGCAAATGTAATGCTTATCAAGACGCTGAAAAATAATAAATAGATAAAGAATATCTAAAAGCCTGCATTGTTGTGCAGGCTTTTTTTATGCGTTATTTAGCGAGGCAGGGCTGGAAAATATTGTTGCGGTAATATTTGGCTTAACAACATTAATTGATATTGCAGTTGTTCTGGAGTAGCAGCGCAAACATTGATATGCCCCATTTTGCGTCCAGCTCGTTTTTCTTTGCCATACCAATGTACGTGGCAACTTTCTAATGCCAATACTGCCAGTGGTACACTATCTTGACCTAAAATATTGATCATTGCGCTAGGGCGAATAAGCTCGGTGCCACCTAATGGTAAGTCGCAAACAGCACGAAGATGGTTTTCAAATTGACAGGTTTCTGCCCCTTGCTGAGTCCAATGACCTGAGTTATGCACCCGAGGTGCAATTTCATTGACCAACAACTCACTATTGACCTCAAAAAACTCCAGTGCTAGCACACCAATGTAATTGAGTTGTTCCGCGACAGCCGTGAACATCTGTTGTGCTTGCTGCTGAAGTGCGGTGTCACCAACAATGGCAGTCGATAGACTAAGTACGCCATCAGTATGTACATTTTCACTGAGGGTATAGGTTTTAATGTCACCATTGGCGTTTCTAGCACCAATCAAAGACACTTCACGATCAAAACCGATAAATTTCTCGGCTACAATTGCTTGGTTATTGGTCGCTGCAATACACTGCGCCATTTCAGCCCATACTGATTCAATTTGATCGAGGGTTTTTAAGCGCCATTGACCTTTACCGTCATAACCACCAAGGGCAGTTTTTAATACCATCGGTAAGCCCAGCGCGGTGATTGCAGCATCTAAATCAGCGCGAGTATGAATAATATGGTGCGGTGCATTAGCAACTTGCGCGAGATCCAATAAGGTTTTTTCGATGCGGCGATCGCCACCGGCTTTTATCGCGTCTGGGTGAGGTCTAAATTTATTACTCGCGGCACAGAGCGTTAAAATCTCAGCGGGAATATGTTCAAACTCGGCGGTGATAACATCGACTACAGCAATTGCTTCAATCAGTGATAATGATTGGCACTGTTGGGTCAATGGATGTACAACATTGGTGGTAATAACATCGTAGGCGATAACGTTTATATTAAGCGGTGTACCTGCTAATGCCATCATTCGTGCCAGTTGCCCAGCACCAAGTACCAGTACCTGTTTCATCATGCATCCTCAGCTGGATTAGGATTATCAAGTACGGTATCGGTTTGCTGTTGACGGAAAGCTTCAACGGCAGCTAAAACATCAGGATTATGGATCGCAATAATTTGAGCGGCTAATAAACCCGCGTTAGCAGCACCTGCTTCACCAATGGCAAGCGTACCAACAGCAATCCCTTTGGGCATTTGTACAATTGATAATAGTGAGTCCATGCCTTTTAATGCGCGTGATTGAATCGGAACACCAAGTACAGGCAAACTGGTAAACGCTGCTGTCATTCCTGGTAAATGTGCCGCGCCGCCAGCGCCAGCAATAATCACACTAATGCCACGACTGCGGGCTGTTTCAGCGTATTCCGCTAATAGATGAGGAGTACGGTGGGCTGAAACCACTTTAGTTTCGTAGGCAACATTGAAGCGTTCTAGCATTTCCGCTGCATGTTGCATGGTTGGCCAATCAGATTTTGATCCCATGATAATTCCAACTTTCATTCCGATCTCCTATAGGTAATGAACGACTAAAGTGTAATTTACGCCATTATACGGTGATTTACCCTAAAGGAAAACGTTTGCGTAGGGAAAGTTACGCTATGATTAACCTTAAATGGTGTTGTTAAGCATGTGTCGGTAGAATGATTATCATAACTAAAAATAAAATATCAGCTGAATAAAGAGTAGAGGAATTCGTGGCAAATATTACGCAAGTGGTTACAGCATTAGAGCAAGGTCAAGTGGTTGGTTATCCAACAGAAGCAGTATTTGGTGTCGGTTGTGATCCTGATAATCAACAGGCAGTGAATAAATTATTAGCATTAAAACAACGCCCAGTAGAAAAAGGCTTAATTTTAATTGCCGCTGATTATGAACAGTTGCTGCCTTATATTGATGACAGTCAGTTAACGCCACAGCAGAAACAAACAGTTTTAGCTTCATGGCCAGGGCCTGTCACGTGGGTAATGCCAACCAAATCGAATGTCCCTGCTTTTTTAACAGGGCAATTTACCACGATCGCCGTACGTGTCACTGATCATCCGTTAGTACAACAATTATGTCGCCAGTTTGGTAAACCATTAACCTCAACCAGCGCGAATTTAACCGGGCTTGAACCTGGGCGAACGGTGGCGGATGTTGAATTGCAGCTTGGGGATCAATTAGCTGCAATACTTGAGGGCGAAACAGGAGGACGCACTAATCCTTCAGAAATTCGTGATGCCCAAACGGGTAATATTTTCCGTCAGGGGTAATCAATGATCGATCGTAACCAGATAGAGATTAATAAGCACGCTGTAAAAACCTTCTTACTTCAACTTCAAGACAGCATTTGCCAAGCATTAGCACAACAAGAGAGTGATGCTGAGTTTGAACAAGATCAATGGCAACGTGAGCAAGGTGGTGGCGGTCGTAGTCGAGTATTGCGCAATGGTTCGGTGTTTGAACAAGCAGGCGTTAATTTTTCTCATGTCTATGGTGATGAGATGCCCGCTTCTGCAACCGCGCATCGACCGGAACTTGCGGGTCGACGTTTTGAGGCGATGGGGGTGTCATTAGTGATCCACCCTAATAACCCATATGTGCCGACATCCCATGCCAATGTACGTTTTTTCATTGCAGAAAAAGACGGTGAAGCACCTGTGTGGTGGTTTGGTGGTGGGTTTGATTTAACTCCGTTTTACCCGTTTGATGACGATTGTCAGCATTGGCATGATACTGCCAAAGCGATTTGTGCTCCGTTTGGTGACGATGTCTATCCACAGCATAAAGCATGGTGTGATAAATATTTCTTTTTACCCCATCGTGATGAAACCCGTGGTATTGGTGGGCTGTTTTTTGATGATCTCAACCAATGGGGTTTTGAAAAATGCTTTGCTTATACCCAAGCGGTCGGTAATGGTTTTATTGATGCTTATGTGCCGATTGTCGCGCGTCGACATCCATTGCCTTATAGCGAACGCGAGCGTGAATTTCAGCTTTATCGTCGTGGTCGTTATGTTGAATTTAACTTAGTCTATGATCGCGGCACCTTGTTTGGTTTGCAAAGTGGTGGTCGTACTGAATCTATTTTAATGTCGATGCCACCTTTAGCGCGTTGGGAATATTGCTATCAACCCGACCCTGATTCTGCAGAAGCGCGTTTGAGTCGTGATTACCTTCATCCTCGTGAATGGTAAATCGGTATCAGCAATGTTTGGTAGTTATTCCATCCAGTGGTAGGGTCGATATGCGGCCCTTTTATTTGAGTAATGGACTATGGACAAATATATCGTGGTGGGTAATCCCATCAATCACAGTAAATCTCCTTTTATTCACACCCTCTTTGCCCGTCAAACTTGTCAGAAGATGGAATACCGTAGTCAGCTAGTGGCACTCGATGGTTTTGTCACAGCTATGGATGCTTTTTTTGCTGATGGTGGTAAAGGCTGCAATATTACGGTGCCGTTTAAAGAGCAAGCCTTTGAATACGCGACCCAACTTACGCAACGGGCTCAATTAGCGGGCGCAGTAAATACGCTAAAACGCTTAGATGATGGCGGTATATTAGGTGATAACACCGATGGCGAAGGCTTGGTGCAAGATTTATTGCAACAACAGGTCGCACTGAAAGATAAACGTATTTTATTAATCGGTGCTGGCGGCGCTGCACGAGGGGTGATTCTGCCTTTATTAGCTCAGCAGCCACAGACACTCATTATAAGTAATCGCACTTTGACCAAAGCCCAACAATTAGCTTCTTTATTTGCTGAATATGGTGATGTTGAAGCGTTATCTTTTGATGAATTAGGTGAACAGACTTTTGATGTGGTGATTAATTCAACATCAGCGAGTTTGAGTGGCAATGTCCCTGCTGTACCAGCATCGATTGTTGATCAGCATACTTGTTGTTATGACATGGTCTACGGCTCAACGATGACGGCATTTAATCTATGGGCCCAACAACAAAATGCGCTTAAAACAATTGATGGCTTAGGAATGTTAGTCGGACAAGCCGCCGAGAGTTTTATGTTGTGGCGAGGGGTGCGTCCAGAAGCCAAACAAGTGCAACATGAATTAAGACGACTTCTACAAGAGTAAAAATCACATGAACCAAAATATATTATTTACTGATATTCAAACTTGGCATTCAGATCAACAAGCGATTCACTTTTCAGCTCAGCAAGGTGGTGCGCTGATTAATTGTTGGTTGCCATTATCATGGTTACAACAACAAAGTGGTCAAGTGCTGTCTATGCCAGAAGACGTTATCGCGACCTTTATTGAATATCGGTTTGATATTGAAGATATCGCCGAAGCCATGATTGAAAATGAAGATTTTAATGATAATGGCGATATTGTCATTAATGAATAATATCGCCATTACCGCGATCACGGTTAGCCCTGCGTAAGGTATTCATCTTTTAGACGCACATAATTGGCTGCCGATTGTGATAATGACATTAACTCTGGCGCCGTTAATGGACGCATTTGTTTGACTGGGCTTCCTATATAAAGGAAGCCAGAACAAAGCTGCTTCTTTGGCGGCACTAAACTGCCCGCACCGATAATGACATCATGTTCAATAATGGCACCATCGAGAATAATGGTGCCCATTCCAACCAATACTCGGTCTTCAATTTTGCAACCATGTAACATCGCTTTATGACCAATAGTAACGTCATCACCAATAATGAGGGGATAACCGTTAGGATTCGCTGCGCTGATTCGGCTAACGTGAAGTATTGAGCCATCTTGAATATTACTGCGTTGACCAATATGAATATGATTAACATCTCCACGCACAACAACCAAAGGCCACAAACTACTGTCTGTTCCGATGTGAACCTTACCGATAACCACCGCAGTACTATCTATATAGACATTGTTCGCCAGTTGCGGCAGGTGATTTTGATAATGACGGAGAGTGAATGACATAAGACGGCTTATCTGAACGAAGTTATTCTTCCACCATAACGAAACTTTCGTGTGATTAACAACCAAAACATTGGCGGTTGATCGTTATTTGGACGTTCGGGCAAATATGACAAATTTATTGCAATTTAGCCCTTGCTAATGTGATCGAACTCTCTATACTACGACCTCACTGACACGGAGCAAGCCATTGGCTAGCAACGAAATCAGTATGTTCTTTAACAATTTGACCATGCAATCTGTGTGGGCACTCACTGAATAGTTAAGT
>CAMQXY010000122.1 GCA_947039005.1 uncultured Photobacterium sp. | reverse complement strand
TGTTTCTGACAATAGCATGCTCATCAGCTAATGTTGCTGAATTAAATGAAAATACAAATGAAAATACGTATATTCGACATGATGAACATTGTGGTAAATACTTATCTACTCAAGTTAATGATTATTTTAATGATTTTATTTCTATTCAATTACAACAGGTTAATGCATTAGAGGGCAAGATCTCTGATGATAACATGAATGAGTTACATCAGGCTTTATATCAATTTGAAGCACATTGGTTAATATTGAAAAAAGAACGTTATACTGCTTGCCAGCGCCATGCTAACTGTACTGAATTAGAACGGCAATATAACCGCAATATTGAGCGACATCCTCGAAATCGAACCGCCGCATCAAAGCAAACGATGTGTCAAAAAAGCAGTTTTGAATATGCTATTAGTCGTGTAAAAATGGTGACATTTTATACCGATGTTGAGCGTTTAGAATTGATCCGTCAAAAATAATAATAATGTAGTATTATATATGTTTAAGTTATTGTTTATTATGATAATAGATAATATTTAGATTTTTCATGTTATACCATATCTATTACTGCTTATGATAATTAGGTTTAATTCAAATTAAATACTATATTTAATAATATGGTGCTTATATCATCGTTAGTTATAGATATTATGTTTTCATTACTAAAAATAGGGAGAGTGTTTATATTATTTATCTAATACCAAATCGGAAATTAATGTGCATGTGGTTGTATTCGATTACCTTTTGGTAAACAACTAATACAAATTGAGTCAATTTTTGATGAGTTCGGTGAGGCGCAGGGCTTTTCGTGAGCTTTATCGCTGAATAACGGCAGTTGTAGCGTGAGTTTTATGCAAAGCGTTGTATTTTGCATGAAAATTAACCGAAAATTGTCACAACTTTATAACTTATTTTAGGTGTTGTTAGTACAATCATGTAAGTTATTGGTAGATTTTTACAGTATTGTAATCAAATCTTAATCACTTATGAACTGAAAATAGTCAGTGATTTTTGTTTTAACAAATATAAAGGTCAATTATGGAAATTATACTTACCGTTGCATTTATTGTTGGTGCGTTTTATATTGTCTTGAAAGAGAAAAAGAAATGCTCAAAATCCGTAGATTATTCAAAAGATAGCCTATAAGATAATAGCTATAAGTAAATATTATGGTTTTTATCGTTGAATGATATGATAAAAGTACTAAATAGTACTTTTATGTATCACTGATACATAAAAATTATTATATTAAATTTATTGATATAATAGTAACTCTTTGTCTTTGAAATGTATGTATATTATTATTGTTGAAAGTAATCATTTCAGTTAATATTTACAGTGAAATAATAATGTTAAAAGTAGAGTAATATTATAAATATAATGAGTGGAATATATAAAATAAAATCATGGTTTAAAAGTCGATTAATAGCTAATTATTCTAACACTATGGCAGTGGTAGCTATATTAATCATTATTTCTATGGCTACATGCTTTACATTACTCTCTCCTTATATTGCAAAAGTACAGCTATCTTCAAAACTTGATAGAATGTCAAATGATTTAATAGATAATTATCGTTCAAATATTGGTGAGTATCAGTCATTCATAAAATCCGTAGTAAATAATCTTGATTTTGATTGTGGTACAAGCGATCGCCAATATTTAGAAAGAAAAACGTATAATAATTACTATATTAGAAAAATTGATATTAAAACTAATAATGATACTTATTGTTCAAGCTTCGATAGTAGTAATGTAGACTATTATTCAAAGCCTGTATTTATAAAAGAAATTAAAGATAATATTTCTTTATGGACTCTTTATGATAATAAAAATGAACAATCAATACTTTCATTAGCATGGAAAGATAGTAGAGGTAGAGTATCTATTGATTTTGAACCAATAATATCGAATGTTATACGTAATAAATATTGTAATGATTGTATATTAAGTGTGGTTTCAACATCAGAAAAAACAGATAAAGAAATACCATCTCGTTATGATAAAAACAATCTTTCATCACAACAACCTTTACATAAAGAAGTATTTAATAACGGTTTAATATTAAGAAATTATGTTGATCCTCATTTATTAGATCTTATCTCAACGGATCTTAAACCATTATTATTTATTATTGGTGGATTTTTTGGTTTAATTGTTTTTGTTATTGTTAATATATACGTTAAACATCAATTATCATTACATTCACTAATCGTAAAAGGGATAATACGTAAAGAATTCATACCTTATTATCAGCCGATTATTAACCTTCGAAATAATAAAATGTATGGTTGTGAAGTACTTGTAAGATGGTGGTTTAACAAAAAAGAATTGATATCGCCTGATGACTTCATACCATATTCTGAAAGTAGTGGTTTGATTATATACATAACTGAGATTTTGCTTGAAAAAACATTAACACAATTAAGTTCATTAAATTGGGATAAACATTCAGGTATTATTAGTATTAATCTTGTTCCTGAACAATTAGAAGATAAGCAACGTATGCGTAAGACTGTTGATCTCATTATTAAGTCATCAATTTCACCTAAACAAATTGCGTTTGAAATTACCGAAAGAATGTCTTTTACTGATTTAGACAAAGCAGCAATAGTTATCGATTATTTGAAAGCGCAAGGCATCAATGTAAAATTAGATGATGCAGGTACAGGTTATGGCAGTTTTAGTTATATACAACATTTGAATTTGAAAAGTTTAAAGATAGATAAAATTTTTGTTGATACTATTGGCACTCATGATCACAAATTGTCAGTACTAGATTCAATCATTGCTTTTGGTAACAAAGCGGGCATGGAAATGATAGCTGAAGGGGTTGAAACAAAAAAACAATCTGATTACTTACTACAAAATGGTGTTTATCTGCAACAAGGTTTTTATTTTTCTGAGCCGCTAAAATTTGAACAGTTCCGTCTTTATGTTGAACAAAATAAAAAAAATATTAAATAAACACCTTATACACTTTCAATTAGTAAAGAGAATAAGACAATAAGGTGTTTTTTTGTTCAATGATTAATGATTAATGATTAATGATTTTTGTTATTCCATTTCTCAACTAAGCTTGAAATAGCTTGTTGTGCCTGTTTCCATTCACGAGTTTGCATTAGCGCATTGAATTCAGGAGTGGATTGTTTTAATAAGGTATTAAGAATAGGTACTTGCGTTTGTTGTAACCCATCCAGTGCTTGTATTGCACCTTCACGGTTATTACATAGCATTACCATATCACAACCAGATTGTTGGGCTGCAACCGCTCGCTCACTATAATTACCTAATACGTCTGCACCTTTCATATTTAAATCATCAGAAAAGATAACACCGTTGAAGCCTAAATCTTGGCGAAGCACTTGTTTTAGCCAATATTCAGAACCACTTGCTGGACGTTCATCATAAGCATCAAAAACAACGTGTGCTGGCATAATCCCTTGAAGTTTATTGTTACTGATTAAATCACTGAATACTGTCATATCATGGTGTTTGATATTATCACGTGAATCATAAGGGGTTTCGAGGTGAGAATCAGCAATGACGCCACCATGACCAGGGAAATGTTTACCTGTCGCCGCCATGCCTGCTGTTGTCATACCATCAATAAAAGCGGAGGCATAACGAATAACTTCCGTTGGCTGGTCTGAAAAAGCACGATCACCAATGGCTTTACAGTCAAAGCCTAAATCTAAAACAGGTGCAAAGCTGATATCAATGTCCATTGCTAATAGTTCAGCAGCCATTAACCATCCACCTGTTGTTGCAAGTGCTAAACCATTATTGGATTCTGCGAATGCACGGGCAGGGGGTAATACGGTAAATTGTTCTCTGAAACGCTGAACTCGCCCACCTTCTTGATCAACGCCTATAATTAGTGGGCGTTTTGCCGTTTGGCGAATATCTTTTATCAGTGCTCGAAGTTGTTCACGATTATCGTAGTTACGAGCAAAGAAAATAATGCCACCTACTGTCGGGTGTTGAATAATTTCACGTTCTTCTGCGTCAAGTTCATAGCTTGATACATCAAGCATTAAAGGTCCCATGAAGGCACTCCAGCAAACAAATAGAGCGAATAAATTATCACAGTTTGTCGTAACCGCAATTTCTAATCTTGATTTTATCAACGTTACGCAAGAATACTTTTAACTAGAAAGAGATTTATGGCAGGGATGAGTTGCAAATAAATACACCTAAATCAAAAAATATCAAAAAATGGTGTTTATAATTAAACTTGAAGTAACCGTAGCAACAAAAAGCAACTACGTGACTAACCTCACTTTAGTAGGTAATTAAATGTAATTTTATTTCTCTGTATGTGATCTAAATCGTTTTAAGTGCGACTCTGCTTCATATAGACTACCCGCTGTTGAAAATTGACGTGGGATCAATAATGTCTTTGCTTATCGCTATTGCCTTAACAACCGGTATTCTCTCTGGAATATGGGGTTGGGTTGCCGTTTCTCTAGGTTTACTTAGTTGGGGTGGTTTTTTAGGATGTACAACATACTTTGCTTTACAACGCGATGGCATTAAAGGGGTCGGATTAAGTATTGCGACTAATCTTAGTGGTGTTTTTTGGGCGATGGTGATTATCAAATTATCTTCAGTGATTAATCTAGAAATTATGGGTTATGTTATCACCGCATTAGTAGCATTTATGATGTGTGCACAAGCTAAAAAACATTGGTTAAGTTTTATTCCTGGAACATTTATTGGTTCGTGTGCGACATTTGCGGCTGCTGGTAATTGGCAGTTAGTTATACCATCACTTATTGTTGGTGTGATTTTTGGCTATTTAATGAAAACAACAGGTATATGGTTACATTCAAAAATGTCACCGCGTTATGATTAAGCGAATAGTGGATGAGTATTGATATTAAAAACGCAGAACGTTGGTTCTGCGTTTTTTTAAGTATAAAAGAAGATTAGCTGAAAATCGGAACGAAAATCCCCTCATGATGAGTACAATAATTTTTAAGTCTCGGACGATGATTATCTTTAGTTGCTAGTACACATACACGGAGACCTTGCTGTATTAGTGCTTCTGTTAGTATCTGAATGTTATTGTGATCACAGCGCTCACGATCAGCGTCACGTCGACATAAATCAATAAATATATCAGCAACATCATCATGATAAAGAATATATTCCGACTGTTGCATTAAGCGTAATGCTTTAAGGCTTAATAATTCGGGATCATGACTTGTTTCAATAAGATAAAGACTGCCGTTACCATTGCCACTAGGCTGTTCAGTTAACAGTTGTTGAAAAGCGGTTTCCAATGCTTCATTAGTACGAGCGTTTTCAACAGCCGTTAAGCGGAAGAATTGCTCCCAAAATTTACGTCTTTCATCAACAGTAGTGAAATGTTGCTTAATACGTTGGCGTTGTTTACCAGAGAAAGTAGCAAGTAAACTTAAATTTTGAGGTAAATAAGTCTCTAAACGTTCACGTAAGTAACGTACTAAGACAGGAGATGCTCCGCCGCTGGATATTGCAACTTGGATTGGTGAACGATCGATCATCGATGGGGTAATAAAATCACAAAATGCCGGATCATCAACAACATTGGTCCAGATTTTTAAAGCATGTGCGTCATGGTAAATCTGATGATTAAGTACTGAAGAATCCGTTGTTGCCCAGACTTGATCTGCACCTTGTAATTGTGATGATTGATAAGGCTGATTAATATGCACAATTAATTGTTGTTCAAGTAGCATTTGTAAGTGCGGGTGCAGTTGTGGTGAGACAACAGTAACGTTAGCATGTGCTTTTAATAATAAGTCGACTTTTCGACAAGCAACGTCGCCACCACCAATAACTAAGATTTGTTTATGATTTACTTTTAGAAATACAGGGAAAAAATCCATTTAATAATATCCATTCTAAATATCAACGTAAGTCTATTATTACGTAATACTGTTTGATGGCAATATTGTATTTTTTATTCTCCATAAATAGAGTGTATAAGTTAATATTTATTACAAATTGATTCTTCTTCGGGATAAAGCAATAACAATAAGTATAATGAAAGTCGTTAATGGAATACTTCCAGCTGACGATGGCTGAGTAGGAACTAATAAAGACTTAATATCTTGCCCTTGAGGGTAGTCATCAACTGTAGTGAATGGATCGATCTTGTAATCGGGGCGGGTATTGTGTATAGCAAGTGAAAAAGAAGATAAGTTATCGTATTGTTTGATATAAGCTTCAAGCCAAGGACGTAGTGGGGCTAATTCTGTATATTGACCGTGAAGTTGTTGGTATTGATGGGTAGGATCATTTAAACGATTTTCACATGGCGCTCCATTACTAGCGATGCCCAGTACACGTAATCCAAAATCATCATCACTAATCTGCTGTGGATCTTGCCAAATTAAAGGTCCGCCAGAATCACCACTGCAGACATCTTTAATCAGACCGTTAATATTAGAATCAGCACAAATAATCTTTGAGTTATCAGCACGTAAACCAATACAGTGGTAATCTGGTACACCTGCTAAAGTAATTAGTTGTAATTGTTCAGGGTATAGATATGCAATGTCAGTTATGTCATTAACATTCGTTTTTCCCCAACCGGAAGCAATAAGATTCGCATCTGAGTTTTGATGTGTAACCCAATGGTTAGCAAACATGTTATTAGCGGTTTGTTGTTCATTGATTGAGGCAATAAGTATTGGTTGAGCAACACTTAATAAAGAACGGTTTACACGAATAAGAGCAATGTCATTGGCAAATTTTATATTGTCATAATTAGGATGACTTATTTTATGGGTAATAGTGAATTTATATTTAGTATTTAGTTGATGGGAATTTTGTTGTGGAATAGTTGATACGCCAGCAATGACATGACGAATATAATCATGATTACAATGGGCGGCTGTTATCAACCAATATTCACTAATAATAACCGCACCACAAGAGACATCATTATTATTGTACGATGATGTTAATGCTGCTTGCCACGGTAATAGTAATGGGGCGTAAAGTGTTGCAGGATTGCTATTTATGGCCTTTGGCGTTGCTTGGGATGCATATGCGATAGGGCTATTATTAATTGTGATAATAATGAGTAATAACAGTAAATAGCGTGTTGTGCTTATTTGGATAGGTAAGCGCATTGTTCATCCTTTATTTTTCTGTCCCTAATAGTAAGCGTAGTTAGTTGATTATTATCTAGCTTTTGAACTGTGATCAATGTTGAATCAAAAATGAGAATGTTGATTATTTACTGTTAAAAATTGTTAACTTGATTACGGAAAATAGTAGGATTAGTGGTTATTATAACGGTCTGTTTTTTTGTTTATTTATGGATAATTTGTGTTTAATCAATGTATTGGATTTGGTGTTGCAGGCAATTTTGCAGGGCATTTAGAACAAGCAGGTGAAGCTGCGGATTTTATTACGGTTGAAGTAAAAGAAACTATTCAGCCTAAAGCTATTTTTCCTTTTTATTTACCTCATATTGAGACAGGGTTATTAGCAACCTATCCATTATCATCAACAACAATCATGCCACCTAATGATGCGGATAACCTTCAAATAGAGCCTGAAGTTGCCCTTGTTTGTGATGTTGTATATGCCACTGATACTGATGGTTTAACTAAAACCGTGACGGCATTGATCCCTCGTCAATTTGGTGCTTATAACGATTGCTCTATTCGTAAGCCTAATGCAAAAAAGATCAGTGAAAAGAAAAACTGGGGGGTAAACAGTAAAGGTATCAGTGATCATTTGATTGCTATCGATCATTTTACAACGGGTGGTATTTTAGATAGTTACCGTATCGCGAGTTTTCATTGTCGTGATGGTGAAATTCATCGCTATGGCGAAGATAGTGCAGTGGTGGGTTATAGTTACTTTCATGAGACCTTGTTAGAGTGGATCATTGAGCGAATGAACCACCAGCAAGATGTCGGTCCAACAGAAAATATTGCTCAGCTTCTTGAGCAAAGTCAGTATCCTACCCAAGCGGTGATCAGTATTGGCGCAACACGCTATACACCTTATGGTGAAACCCATTTCTTACAAGCGGGTGATAGCAGTATCGTTGTTGTTTATGATGGCAATCGCTATAACGCTGAAGAGATTATACAGATGGCAACCACGCATGATTTAACTGATGACGGCATGTCAGTATTAATTCAGCAAGTTACCACATTGTAACGTGCGATTATGTATAAATGTGCACCCGTAAAGGATTTGAATATGAAGGCTGATTTAATCTCTGATACCGCAGCAGTTATTGAAGCCGATTCGATTAGAATGGCATGTTTACGGGCAGTGCGGGCGCTTAATCTCCCTGATTGGTTTATTGCAGCAGGGTTTGTACGTAATGCGATTTGGGATCATCTGCACAGTTTACCAATGACACCACTTAATGATATCGATGTGGTGTATTTTGATTCTGCTGATTGTTCATTAGCGACGGAAGCGCATTATGCTGCATTATTACATCAGCAATTACCGAATCTTAATTGGGAAGTGAGAAACCAAGCTCGAATGCATGTTAAGCATCAACATCCGCCTTATCAAAATAGTGCCGATGCTATTGCACGTTGGGTAGAAGTACCCACTTGTGTTGGGGTTCAGTTAACAACAGATAATTGCTTAGTTTTTACGGCGGCTTATGGGTTAGAGCATAACTGGTCATTACATGTTAGCATCAACCCACATTACCCAAGACCTGCCGTTTATCAACAGCGTATTCGAGACAAAAAGTGGCAGGTATTGTGGCCTAAGTTAATGATAATGACTGCGGATTATTCCTAAGGACTGTTTCATGATATCGCCTGTTAATAATATCGTCTCTGCTGCATGGCTCAATCAGCAACTATTTAATACTTCAGATCCTACAATATCAGCATCAATTGTGGTGTTAGATGCAAGTATGTTTATGCCTGATGTTCCTCGTGATCCCCAACAAGAATTTATTGATATTCGAATCCCAACCGCGCGTTTTTTTGATTTTAACCATCAAATAGCGGCACCGAATACTGATTTACCACATATGCTGCCATCCGCCGATTTATTTACCACTGAAGTTGCCAAATTAGGGGTAAATAACAGCAGCCATGTGGTTATTTATGATAGCCAAGGGATGTTTTCAGCGCCACGTGGATGGTGGATGTTTAAAGCCATGGGGCATGATAATGTGTCAGTGCTTGATGGTGGTTTACCCGCTTGGTTAGCTGCAGGTTATGCGACTCAAACAGGCGCACCGCAAGTGAACCCTGTTGGTGATTTTTGTGCGCAATTTCGTGCTAATTGGGTGATTGATGCAGATACATTGTGTCAAAAGTTGGATGATACTAATCTTCAAGTCATCGATGCGCGTCCAACTGCACGTTTTTTAGCGACGGTTAAAGAGCCCCGTGTTGGGCTACGTAGCGGGCATATGCCAAACGCTAAAAGTTTGCCTTTTGATGAGTTATTAATGAATGGTCATTTCTTGCCTGTTGAACAACTCAAGTCGAAATTTGATGCATTGAGTACTAATGATCAACGCCTTATCTTTAGTTGTGGTTCGGGTGTGACCGCTTGTATTCTAGCATTAGCTGCCCAAGAGAGTGGTCGTGACAACGTCACTGTTTATGATGGTTCATGGACAGAATGGGGCGCAAATGAAAAGTACCCAGTGGTTAAATAATAACTGAGATCTTCTTACTAGAACGGATCATCCACGGTATTCAATCTTAGTATTCAGTATAGGCTTTTAGTGATATTTCGTTCACTAAAAGCCTTTTTTATCTCTATTTTTTATATCTAATTGAGTCATGCTTGAGTGCTAAATGCGAGTGTTGTACATAAGGTCCATAAAGTAGTTGCCTTGATTAGCATTTTTTTATTTC
>CAMQXY010000121.1 GCA_947039005.1 uncultured Photobacterium sp. | reverse complement strand
TAAACATAAGAATCCCTCGTTATAACTAACGAGGGATTTTTTTATGGCTGTTAATTATGTTTCCTTAATGAATGATATTGTTTCTGTCAGTAAATAATAATTAGCCATTTTTGCGATCAACTTCATAGTATTGCAGATAACTTACAGTGTTTTTTCAATGCTTGTTTTAGATCAAATAGATTTGATAACGAAAGGCGTAAAAATACCTAGAGAGTATTTTTAATGAATGCCATTACTTAAATCTGTTTTATAGAACAAGGCATATTTGATAATGAATATTTAAAAAAATAAGGTAAGTTATTATGAGCAGTGCATTTTATATTCCAAGCGTTAACTTTATGGGTGCAGGTTGTTTAACAGCAGCAGCTGATGCGATTAAGGCTCATGGCTTTAAAAAAGCACTAATAGTTACCGATAAGGTATTAAATGAAATTGGTGTAGTGACGCAAGTTGCGGTGTTATTAACTGAGCGCAATATTGATTCTGTTGTTTATGATGGTACTCAACCAAACCCAACGATCACCAATGTTGTTCAAGGTTTAGCACTGCTAAAAGATAACGGCTGTGACTTTGTTATCTCACTCGGTGGCGGTTCACCGCATGATTGCGCAAAAGGTATTGCATTACTTGCCGCTAACGGTGGTCAAATTGGTGATTACGAAGGTGTTGACCGTTCTGCAAAACCACAATTACCCGTTGTTGCGATTAACACAACAGCAGGTACTGCTTCTGAAATGACTCGCTTCTGTATTATTACGGATGAAACACGTCATATTAAAATGGCGATTGTCGATAAAAATACCACACCGTTAATGTCAGTTAATGATCCTAAGTTAATGTTAGCAAAACCTGCATCATTAACAGCAGCAACAGGAATGGATGCGTTAACTCACGCGATTGAAGCTTATGTCTCAATTGCTGCTACGCCAATTACAGATGCGGTAGCGATTAAAGCAATTGAATTGATTGAAGCGAATTTGCGTACAGCAGTTAAAGACGGTCAAAACTTAAATGCGCGCGAGCAAATGGCTTATGCACAATTTATGGCTGGTATGGCATTTAACAATGCATCATTAGGTTATGTACACGCAATGGCGCATCAACTAGGTGGTTTTTATAATCTGCCTCATGGTGTGTGTAATGCAGTGTTATTACCCCATGTTCAACGCTATAACGCGCAAGTGTGTCCTGAACGTTTACGTGATGTTGCCGCAGCAATGGGTGTGAATGTGAGTGAAATGACACCACAACAGGGCGCTGTTGCTGCGATTGATGCAATCATGGCATTATCTCAAGATGTAGGTATTCCTGCTGGTCTAAAAGAGCTAAATGTAAAAGCAGAAGATATCGCCTTATTGTCTGATAATGCATTAAAAGATGCATGTGGTTTTACTAACCCTAAACAAGCTACCCATGAAGAAATTTCACAAATCTTTATGGATGCAATGTAACGTTACGGTGAGTTATAAAACATTAGCGATAAACAACACATAAAAAAACGCCTCGATGATCGAGGCGTTTTTGTTTTTATAATAACGGACTGAACATATAGAAGAAGCGTTCAACAAGCTTATTGCGCACTGAACGTTTTTCCCATTTTACTTTATCAACGGGTTCTGAGTCTGCAATGTAACTTTGCTGTAATTGGCTAAGTTTATGAGTGAACTCAAGATTATCAACTGCCATTGTGACTTCGAAATTAAGCCATAAGCTACGCATATCAAGGTTAACCGTACCAATTAAACAGTGAGAATCATCAATGACCACTGATTTGGTATGCAGTAAACCGCCATGAAAGCGATGAATATGTACCCCCGATTTTAATAAATCACTAAAGAAAGAACGACTTGCCCATTCAACCATAGTCGAATCATTTTTCTTTGGTAGCACAATATGCACTGCAATATTACGTTCCGCTGCGCCTTTCATTGCATGTAATAAGTGTTCACTCGGAACAAAGTAAGGTGTGGTAATAACAATACTTTTCTTTGCTTGGTAAATACTTAATAGCAACACTTGATGAATAATATCATCGGGCATCCCTGGACCAGATGGAATTACTTGTACTGTGTCATAGTGTGGCTCATCGTCTACTGGTATTTTACAGGCAGGTAATGGTGGTAAAAAGCGTTGTCCGGTTTCAACTTCCCAATCCCATGCTTGAATACAATTTAGTACTGACACCGTAGGACCACTGATTCTGACCATCACATCGACCCATTGACCGACACCTGCATCGACTTTAAAGAAAGCAGGATCAACCAAGTTCATCGAACCGGTATACGCAATATTGTCATCAATCACCACTATTTTACGGTGCTGACGTAAATCTAATCGACGTAAGAACATACGAAATGGTGAAACAGCAAGTGCTTCGACAAGCTCGATACCGGCACCGCGAATTAGCTTTGGCCAATGAGAACGGAAGAAACGCATGCTTCCAGCGGAATCAAGTAATATTCGGATTTTAATGCCGCGTTTAGCTGCTTGGATTAGTGCTATTCCAACTTCATCAGCAAGGCCTCCCGGATACCAGATATAAAATTCCAAATGAATAGAATGTTGAGCATTATTAATATCAGTAATGAGCGACCGTAAAATTTCATCAGTTGATGATTTTAATGATAAATGGTTACCCACCAATCCAGGTAATCCAAGGCGGTTTTCACACAGATCGCTAATTGGCTTAGCGACATCACTCATATTTTGTGGCTGGTGGCCAGGACAATCCGTAAGGCATTGAAACCAACTCGCAAAAGGAAAAAACATTTCACGAGCACGTTCAGCCCTTTTTTTACCGAGATTCAGTTCGCCAAATAAGAGGTAGGCAATAACACCACCAATGGGGACGATATAAATAATCATCATCCATGCGAGAGATACGCCAACAGCTCGTCGTTTGAAGATCACACGCACAGTGACAGCGGCAATTAACAGCCAATAGGCGAAAATGCCAATCCACGTTAAGATTTGATAAAACTGTTCCATCGAATGACTTCATCAATATATAAATACAATTTGTATGTATAGTGCATTGAAATGGAAAAAAAACCTAATATTCACCGCTATTTAGTGCTTATTCTGAATTATTAAGGGCTATTTTTAGGGTGGATTTTCCCTACTCGCGTTCAAAAAATCGCGATAATTAAGCTTGTATTACCGTGTTTAGTAATACTTAATTGTTATTAATATTAACGATAATAATAGAACATTAATCTCAAGACTGTTCTTTTTTTAGCGGCTGGTTATACTCGCGCCATCTTTGTATCGTAAAGGCGTTATTTTCATTATGTTTGATATTGTTTACCTGCACTCTGATTTCTTAGTTATTAATAAACACCCTGGGATCAGTGTCCATAAAGATGATAATGATCAGCCATTACTGGCAGCAGTTGCCGAGCAAACAGGTGATGAGAAGCTCTATTTAATTCATCGACTTGATAAGATGACATCAGGATTATTGTTACTTGGGCGTAATAAAACTGCCGCGGCTGCATTATGTGCTAATTTTGCAGAGCGCCGTGTTGAAAAATTTTATGTTGCGATTGGCACTAAAAAACCCAAGAAAAAGCAAGGTATCGTGATTGGTGATATGACGCGTTCACGCCGTAGTAGTTGGAAATTAGAAACCACCAAAGTGAACCCTGCCATAACCCAGTTTTTCTCTGCCGCCGCAGGGGAAGGACGACGGATATTTATGTGTAAACCTCACACAGGTAAAACCCATCAAATTCGCGTTGCATTACGCAGCGTAGGTTCAGGCATTACGGGTGATGATATCTATGGCAATGAAGCAGCAGATCGCGGCTATTTACACGCTTATGGTTTACGTTTTCCTTACCAAGGTGAGTTACAACAATTTTTATGTCCGCCTAGTATCGGAGAATTATGGTCAACAGCCGAAGCACAGTTAGCATTAGCAGAATGGCACCAGCCGTGGACGCTATCATGGCCTGTATTGGCAACCAAAAAACAGTGATCTGAATTAAATATCCACAGTTAGTAATTAACTGAGTATATTATCAGCAATTGATTCGTAAAACGTGGATGCGCATTTCTTTTTGTTATTGATAATTTATAATACGGGAAGAGAATGTATTAGTTAGAGGTTTACAATGCGCAGTGCTCATTCACGTACGCTTAAAATGCGAGTTTCTCAGCAAAAACGTCAATCACATCATCGTCGAAATCGTGCTCAACAATATCTATTATTACCTGAAACTACTCCTCGTCATTTTCTTCCATCATCAGCGACACTTACCTTACACCCCACAAGCGTAATGGACTATTCGGTTGAATATGTATTACACGCGAAACCTTAGCAATTTCGCCGTAAACCATCGCCCAATACGGGCGGTGAGAAGTCACTGAATGATTCTATTTTGTCAGTGGTTGGTATTCTTAAGCGCAACGTATAGAATACCCGCCTTAATTGACTACTTTGAATGATGTTATGGAAATTAGCGCGCTACCTACTTTAGAAGCCCATTTATTAACGGCTTTAACGACACCACCATCAGAAGTTCGCCGATTGTTTCATGGTCGTGGTCGCTGTTGGCAAGGGCTTGAACAAATCACCGTTGATTGGCTTCAAGGTCAAGTACTGGTTTCCTTATTCAAAGAGCCTGATACCGATTTTATGCAAGCATTAACGGATCTCCTGGCTACGTTAACGCAAACAGATACTTGGCAAGCAAGCGGCGCTCGTTCTTTATTGTTACAGCATCGTGATCGTCAAGGCTCGCCTATGGATATATTGTGGGGACAAAGCTCTGACTATCAAGATGTGATTGAAAGTGGTTTAACCTACAAGTTAGATTTAGGCCGCAATCAAAATAACGGCTTATTCCTAGATATGCGTTATGGTCGTGATTGGGTACGTGAGCATGCGGCAGGTAAGCGAGTACTTAACTTATTTGCTTATACTTGTGGTTTTTCTGTGGCAGCAATTGCTGGTGGTGCAGAATTTGTGGTTAATCTTGATATGGCAAAAGCGGCATTAAGTCGTGGTCGTGATAATCACCATCTTAATAACCATGATTTAAAGAAAGTGAGCTTCTTAGGTCATGAATTATTTAAGTCGTGGGGTAAAGTACGCAAGATGGGTCCTTATGATTTAATCATTATTGATCCGCCATCATTCCAGAAGGGCAGTTTTGCGCTGACAAAAGATTACCAAAAGATTTTACGTCGTTTACCGGAATTGTTAACTGCTAATGGTGTAGTTTTAGCTTGTGTTAATGACCCAACGTTAACCTGTCAATTTTTGATTGATGGTATGGCTGCTGAAGCACCAGATATGGTGTTCTCTCATCGTTTAGAAAACCCTGCTGAGTTTAAAGATATTGAGCTAGAAGCGGGTCTTAAAGCTTTAGTTTTTGAGCGCCATTGCTAATTTTTTAGCGTTATATTTTTAGCGTTATAATAGACCGTTAAAATAAGAATCCCTTATCGACTCTACTAGTTTTAGTTAAGAGTAGATAAGGGATTTTTTTATCTAAAATTAGCAGTAAACTTTTTATTATAACAAGTCATATGAACTTTATTGCGGTTTGTATGTTGCGTTTTTGTGGTCAGTGACAAATACTAAAATAAGCAGTTAAAAATAAAATTAATTGATTAAATTGTCAGTGCAAGGGTTGCACTCAATATAAATACATTAAGGATGTGTACCTATGTTTAAATCGTTCTTTCTTGATCGGCGCTGGTTCTTATGGTCGATTGTCGGTAGTGCCGTTATTTTATATGTTACTTGGTATAAAGTGCAGATTGATGTAGAAGTGAATGAATGGTTTGGCAGTTTTTATGATCTTATTCAAAAAGCGTTAGCAACACCCAATTCGGTAACGTTTGATGAATTTCTGGCTGGTTGTATTGAGTTCTTCAATATTGTATCGGTGTATATCATTATTGCCGTTATTCTCGATTTCTTTGTTCGACACTATGTTTTTCGCTGGCGTACCGCGATGAATAACTATTATATGAAGCATTGGGATAAAATTAGTCATATAGAAGGGGCATCACAACGGGTTCAAGAAGATACCATGCGTTTCGCACGTATTGTAGAAAGCCTTGGTGTTAGCTTTATGCGATCACTTATGACGTTAGTTGCATTTTTACCTATTTTATGGGCGTTAAGCGAAAACATAACGGAATTACCGTGGATAGGCAATATTGATCGCTCATTGGTTTATTTAGCCATTATTTCTGCATTATTCGGTACTGTTTTACTGGCTGTTGTTGGGATTCGTTTACCTGGTTTAGAATTTAAAAATCAAAAAGTAGAAGCCGCTTATCGTAAAGAACTTGTCTTTGGTGAAGATAATACTATGCGTGCTAAGCCTGAAACTGTTAAAGAATTATTTTTTAATGTGCGTAAAAATTACTTTAATTTATATCGTCATTATTTATATTTCGATATCGCTAAATGGTCGTATATTCAATATACCGTAATTGTTCCTTATATTGCTCTCGGTCCTGCGATTGTTTCTGGTGCATTAACATTAGGCGTAATGCAACAAATATTAAGAGCCTTTGGGAAAGTAGAAGAGTCGTTTCAATTTCTAGTACACTCATGGAGCACAATTGTAGAATTAATGTCTATTTATAAAAGATTACGATCATTTGAAGTACAGATTAATGATGCGATTAATATTGAAAGTGTACCGGTTGATTAATTTGTTTATATGATATAAAAGCCCTAACCAGTCTGTACTCTTTCTAGTTGAAGTCGTATAAGAAGTTGGTTAGGGCTATTTGATATAATAGGTGCTGATTATTTCAGAGACTCACAATATTCTTCTGAAATAGTTTGTGATACAAGTTCACGTCCGCTGACATCACGAATGGTGATTAAATAATTAACCCCATGCTTGAACAGTGGTATTAGCTCAGCATTACGGCAATAGTTAGTACTGGCTGTTTTAATTGCCATTGTTGGTGTTATACGACTATTACCACCATAAAGAATATTGATTTTCACAACATTCTTACTCGCGTAAGCTTGAGTGATTTGGTAAGCATCAATTTTAGGATAGGGTGCTTTACTATCAATCGCTGCTGCTCGTGATTGTGCCAGCGATTCCGCAACCATTTGTTGGTCGTGAGAAGCACAGCCACCAAGGATAAACAGACCGACAGCGGCAACCAGTAATTTTTTTGTTTTAGTTAGGTTCACAAGTTGATCCTGAATGTATTTAAGGTAATACTTTTTTAAAGGGTTTAACGATCACATTCGCGTAAACACCTGCGTCAATATATGGATCAGCATTGGCCCATAGTTGTGCTTGCTCTAATGAATCAAAATCAGCAATAACAGTTGAACCTGTAAAACCTGCTTCACCTGGATTTTCACTATCAATAGCAGGCATTGGCCCCGCGACTAATAAGCGATCTTGTTGTTGAAGTTCTTTTAGACGCGCTAGGTGTTGCTCACGTACGCTCATTCGACGCTCTAGGCTATTTTCAACATCTTGAGAAAAAATTACATACCACATAGTCGGTATTCCCTATTTAATTATGGTTTAAGCGACGAATTATTCTTCGCACTGTTTCTAGTATGCCACCATACTAACTAAATATTGATAGCTAACAAGTAGATCTAGGGAAATAATAAAAAGCACCAACTATTGTTAGTGCTTATTATTAATTACGTGTTTTTTGATTAGTGTGGTTTATTGCGATACTTCAATTTTACGTGGACGTCCTTCGCTATTGATCGCAACATAATTAAATGTCGCTTCACAGACACGGTAACGTTCACCTATGCCATCAACGGCAACAGGTTTTACCCACACTTCTAAGCCAACACTCATTGATGTATTGCCGATACGCTTACATTCACCGTGGCAACAAACAACATCACCTACGCCAACGGGCGCTTTAAATTCTATTTTATCAACAGAAACGGTAACTACACGACCGCGAGAAATCTCTTTGGCTAAAATTGCACCAGCAAGATCCAGTTGCGACATGATCCAACCACCAAAAATATCACCATTGGCATTGGTATCGGCAGGCATCGCTAATGTACGAAGTAGAAGCTGTCCACGAGGGATATTGTTTTCAGTAGTCATCGGCTATACAACTTTATTTATCATCAGGGCTTTTAGGTAAGTGGCGATAAATATAGCCACCCGTGGCGAAGGTAAATAGTAGCGTTAACGCTAACAAACCAAATACCTTGAAATCCACCCAAACATCAAGCGGAAAATTGAATGCAATATAAATGTTTACAATAGCACAAACAACAAAAAACACCGTCCACGCTAGATTGATACGTAACCAAACGTTATCAGGTAGGGTCATTTCTTTGCCAAGCATCGATTTAATCAATGGCTTGTGCATTATCTGGCTAATAAGCAATGCGAGCGCAAATAAGCCATAAATAATAGTGACTTTCCATTTAATGAAATTCTCATCATGTAATACCAGTGTTAAGCCACCAAAAATAGCAACCATAGCAAACGTGATGAGTTGCATTTTTTCGATCTTTTTATAGATAAACCATGTCACGATCAGTTGAATTGCAGTGGTTACAATCAATGCACCGGTTGCGACAAAAATACCACTGGTTTTAAATAATACGAAAAAGATCAGTAATGGAATAAACTCTATTAGTTGTTTCATTGGTGCTGGCTCATTAAAAATAATTGCTCAGAGTATACCTGTTCCACTGTCTGAATGAAAAAAAGCCCCTTAGATGCAGTATTGCTAGACGATATTGCTGCTACGAATATTACTGCCGCCAATATTGCTATTGATGGCAGTGATTGATCATTAGCGAAGTGTGGCTGATTTCATATTACTGATAAATAACCCGAGTTGATCGAGCATCGACTCTGGATCATTAAGATTATTCTCAATAATTTTTACCACGGCTGAACCTGAAATAGCACCCGCAGCGCCTGCTTTAATGGCGGCGTTAACTTGCTCTGGGGTTGAAATCCCAAAACCGAGTAACGCTGGTGGCGCATTATGAGCTTTTAATGCGGCTAATAATGGCTCAATGGGCATTTCTGCTTTCGTTTCAGCGCCAGTGACGCCAGCACGTGAAAGGAGATAAGTATAACCGCCTCCAAGCTCTGATACTGTTTTTAACGTTTGTGCGTCAGCATTAGGCGGTGCGATAAAAATAGGGTGAATACCATGGGTTTCTGCCGCCATTCTAAAGTCATGTGAAGCATTAACGGGTACATCGGCAATTAATACTGAATCAACACCCGCATCAGCACAACGATGGTAAAAATCATCAATGCCAGCAGCAAACACTAAATTGGCATACATCAGTAATCCGATGGGTAATTCAGGATACTTAGCACGGATCTTAGTTAGCATCTCAAAACAGATTGTCGGGGTGGTGTTTGCAGCAAGGGCACGAATATTTGCCCCTTGAATAGTTGGGCCATCAGCAAGTGGATCTGAAAAAGGAATACCGAGTTCTAAAGCGTCAGCACCTGCAGCCACTAATGTATCAATAATATCCATTGAGTGCAGTGGTGTAGGATCACCAAGGGTTACAAATGGCACAAAAGCCCCTTCATTTCGGGCGCTAAGTTGAGTAAAGAGAGTGTGATAACGATCCATTATAAGAGTCCTTTTGCCGTTAAAATATCATGGACAGTAAAGATGTCTTTATCACCACGACCTGAAAGATTAACCACCAGTAATTGCTCTTTTTCGGGTTCATTGGTAATCATTTTTAGCGCGTAAGCGAGTGCATGAGCTGATTCTAGTGCTGGAATAATGCCTTCTTTTCGAGCGAGCAATTGAAACGCGTCTAATGCTTCGTCATCGGTTACTGCACCATACTCTGCGCGTCCAATCGCGTTAAGGTGAGCATGCTGAGGGCCTACTGATGGAAAATCTAAGCCTGCAGAAATAGAATAGGACT
>CAMQXY010000120.1 GCA_947039005.1 uncultured Photobacterium sp. | reverse complement strand
AAAAGAGGCAGTTATAAAAGAGGTATGACGGTTCATTATTGCTGATCTTCCATTAATAGTTGCGTGGCTTTAATGTCGTTTTTTTGTAGAAAAGCTAATAGTTTGAGCATTTGTTCGACAGAAGCTTTTTTATCGGCTCCAATAACGACGGGTTTATTTGGGTTCGTTTTTACTTCTGCTAATAGCTGTTGTGTAAAGCTATTCCAGGTGTTGATTGATTGACCTTGTAATGCCCAGAAAGGCTCTGTGGCAACCAGATTTATCGCAATCGGATCGGCTTTGGTTGTTTGTAATATCTGCGTTGATGTTTGTGGTAACTCTACCTCTAACGCTTTAATTTTGACGGTAGCAGTGAGCAGTAAAAATACCATTACGATAAAAATAATATCTAATAGCGGGGTTAAATCTGGATTTAATTCATCCGCATTTTGCTGGCTATTATTAATACTTATCATAATGATTTGCCATTGTAAGCAGGGTTTTCATCGCAAGTATCACAGGGCTTTATTGGGCTATTACCAACATCAATGTTCATGCCTTCTAACCATAAATTACAACGATTTAGATTGTGCTCTAATGTCGCCATGATGCTATCGGCCCATAAGCCTAATAATTGCGATCCAGTAATTGCGGGTAGGGCGATAATTAGTCCAGCAGCAGTGGTACGCATGGCTAAACCTAAACCATCAGCGAGATCACTGGGAGTAACAGAGCCTGTGGTTGAGAGAGCGATACTTTTAAACATGTCAATTAAGCCAAGAACGGTTCCAAGAAGACCAAGTAAAGGGCTTATGACACCAATTAAACTGAGTAACCGTAACCCTGAACGCAATTGTTGTCGTTTTTGAAGTAGCCAAATACCCGCAGCATCTTCTCGTAAAGGTTTAGTGAAATGGCGGTGAGAGATCAGCATCGCAATGCCTTTACATAATAACGGGCGTTGCTGTTTGAGTTGTTCGGCTAATTGATCAAGGGCGCGATCATCGTGTCTATTTTGTTGTTCAAGTAATGCGGTGATCTTGGTTTTACCTACGCCAGTACAGAGTAAAACCTGTATTAAACGCTCGACTAAAATCATGACCGTTAATGCAGAGCAGGTAAGCAGTGGCCATGTCATAAGACCAAATTGTTGAGTGAGATTGTCGATAATAGGCATGGTTTAATCCAATTTAAAACGTACAGGGATCTGTACTCGGTGGGCAATCGCCGTACCGTTCATGATGTGAGCAGAAAAATGCCATTTCTTGATAGCAGCAATGGCAGCGTTATCTAAGATCTGTGCACCCGATGATTTGATTAGTTTTTGCTTGAGTTGTTGTCCTTTAGTACCAATCCAAACCTCTATTAATACTTGACCTTCTATCCCTCGACGTTTGGCTAATTTGGGGTAATTTACAGGTCCCGGACGAGTTGCAAAGGTGGGTTCTGACACTAATTGCAATGCTTGTGTTCCTGCATTATCGATAGTAGTTGTAGATGGTTTATTTGATTGATTAGATAGTGTTTTTAATGGCTTTAATGCTGTTTTTTCGTTGTTGGTTGTTTTAGGTGTTTCCGTCGGTGATTTTTTTGATATTGGTTTTTGGGCTGTAATACGTTTTTTCTTTACAGGATCTAACGATTTTTTTATCGGTTTAGTTATATTCTTATGTGGTATTGATGTCTTCTTGTTTGCTTTTTTTATGGCTGTTTTGGTCGTAGTTGTTGTTTTTGTTAAGCGTTTCATGGTTGATGCGACAGGTGGCTTTTTAGGTATTGAAGCTGTTGGCGTTATAGGCGTTACGGTTGAAGGTGGTGCTTGAACCACTGTGGGTGGTATAGCAACGAATGTTAAACTAACGTGTGGCGTATCGGTTCCCATCGTCAGTGTGATTGGATCCTTGGTTGGCATAGCAGCAAGAAACATACTGTGCACCAGTAGTGATACCGCCCCAGCGACTACATAGCGTTGAGTATTCACTATGCTTGCCTAAAACGAACGTTAGAAACAACGTTGTCGAGAGTGATTAAAATTCGATGCAAAATAACGCCCCTGTTACTTATTGTTTTGTTTGTTAATACTTTCATGTGGTTAGCAATGTTATTTTTGTAACCGCATCCTTGTTTTAGTTATTATCCACGAAATGCGAATAATATCAATTATCATTTGCAATATCATTCAATGCAAAATATCATGCTGATAAATAACATTTCTAAGCATTGATAGCAGTGGCGATGTACCACTTTTACGAGGATGTGTAGTGATGCGAAAAATAAGAAAGTGAAAGTAAACAGTCATAAATAATGTGGTTAGTCTCGATTTGTAGCCAACCTGATCGAAATGACTAATGACAAGTTACTAGAGGGGCTAGTGGATATAGCCATTACGATGATAAATGCTGAACAATTAACATTGCCCATTAATCTATCTGCGAGAGTGGATACGTCTGTTTTTGGATGCGATATTCTTGGAGAGAATTCGCCTGATCCGTTACGGTTTGGTTTTCGACGTAAATTATCAGCACATGCTGGTGGGGGGAGTCATGCTCCTATTGCTGTTGATCAAATACAGCCGTTAGCGAAGCAAGTTTTGCAGCTTACGACCCCGCCTTTTAATAAACGTTGTTTATACGTTCATATTCCATTTTGTCGTGTGCGATGTACTTATTGTAGCTTTTTTGAATATGCATCAAGCCAGCGTCTTATTGATGACTATTTTGCTGCCTTATTGGTTGAACTGAAATATAAAGCCGCTCAACCCTGGAGCCAAGCTGCACCTTTTCAGGCGGTATATATTGGCGGCGGTACACCAACGGATTTAACCGCAGCCCAAATAAAACAACTTGGTACCATGATCCGTCAACATTTTCCGTTAGCAACTGATTGTGAGTTGACGTTAGAAGGGCGAATTAATCGTTTTAATGATGAGATGTTTGAATCGGCACTTGAAGGCGGTTTTAACCGTTTTTCTTTTGGGGTGCAGAGCTTTAATACTCAAGTTCGTCGCAAAGCAAAACGGTTAGATGATCGAGAAGTGGTGCTAAAACGTGTAAGTGAGTTGGCAGCCACTGATCAAGCACCGATTGTGATTGATTTACTCTATGGCTTGCCTTATCAAGATCTTGATGTGTGGCAGCAAGATCTTGACGATTTTCTTGATTCAGGTGTTCATGGTGTTGATTTATATCAGCTGATTGAAATGGGTAATACCCCAATGGGAAAAATGGTCGAACAAGGCCGTTTACCTGAACCTGCCGATACCATGACTAAAGCCTCAATGTTTGAAATGGGGGTCGATTATATGGCAAAGCATCATTTACGCCGTTTAAGTGTTAATCATTGGGCGCGTGATAATCGTGAACGGAGTTGTTATAACAGCCTCGCTAAAACCACCGCAGAAGTATTACCGCTTGGTGCTGGGGCTGGTGGTAATGTTGGCGGTTATGGTTTTATGCAACATCGTAAACTTGAACGCTATATGGACGATGTGAGTCATCAACGGTTCCCATTTGCAATGATGGTTAAATCATCAATGCACGCTGCGGTAAATACGGCAATTAAAGCGGGTTTTGATCGTGGTGTGGTTGTGGCGAAAGAATTAGATAAACAGGCTGGCTGGTCATTGTTTAGCTATTGTTTACCGTTATTTCAACAATGGCAAAAAAATGGTTTTGTCGTATTAGAACAACAAGGTCGTCACCGCTATTTGAATTTAACTTTAGCGGGACAGTTTTGGGCGGTAACACTTGCGCAGGCGTTGATTCAAGTAATGACAACCGCGACTGTAAAAGCTCAATCCCAACAGTGTGTCAATTAAACAGACGTGCTAACGATAACTAAAAAGGATGATAACTGTGTTTAATCGCTATTCCCACGATGAATTAAAAAGGATGGTTGCACAAATATTGCAACAAAATGACAAACTTCATGCTGGTGCTATTGCTGAACAACTACAAGTAACAGAAGGTGAAGTGGTGTTATCTTTGCCATCTGAGTTAGTTTTCCCACTTGCCGGTAATTTGGCACAAACCATTGTTGAGGTATTACCTTGCTGGGGACAAGTGACAACTATCGTGCATTCGATGGGGTCAATCTTTGAAGTTAAGGCACCATTTCCTAAAGGAAAGCTGGCACGGGGCTACTATAATTTAATGGGTAAAGAGGGCGAATTACACGGTCATTTACGGTTAGATTTGGTTGAACATATTGCGTTGGTTAGTAAGCCATTTATGGGGCAAGAAAGCTATTTTATTGGTTTCTTTGCTGCGCAAGGTGAGTGTGTGTTTAAAGTGTATTTAGGACGTGATAACCAGCGCAACTTGTTTCCTGAACAAATTGAAAAATTTCAACAGCTAAAACTTTTAGTTAGTTAAAGCGTTTAGTTAGCAAAAAATAAGTTAGTTAAAAATATAATAACAACATATAAAAATAGAACGTTAGTCAGCCTGTATTGAAGGAAATAAGGGAATACACATGAATGAAGTAAAACAAGAACGATTACAGAACCGCTTAGGACCAGAGATTAAAGAATTTCGAGAGGGATGTTTAACACTGCAACTCGCCACGGTCGATATTAACGGTAAACCTAATGTCAGTTATGCACCATTTGCATTGCTTGATGATGGCTATTACGTGTTAATTAGTCAAATAGCCAAACATGCACGTAACTTACTGGAAAATCCACAAGTCTCTTTAATGATGATTGAGGATGAAACCACGGCTAAAACCTTGTATGCCCGTAAACGGTTAACCTTTGAGGCTGATGTCAGTGTGGTTGAACGTAATAGTGATCGTTGGTTATTAGCCGTTGAAGGCTTACGTGACCGTTTTGGTGAGATTGTTGATGGACTCAGTGGATTAGAAGATTTTGTTTTATTCCGTTTAGCACCTACTCAAGGGTTATTTGTGAAAGGATTTGGTAAAGCGTTTCAAGTTAGTGGCGATGATTTAGTTGATTTTGTTCATTTAGAGCAAGGGCATCGTCGTATTAAAGATGGCTCTGAAATTGAAACACCGGAAGATAAATTATAAGTTGCTGATCAGAATACAGCGATAAAATAATGAGGGATTATGCCTGTTGATTCGTCACGGGCATGTGTTCGTTTAGGGCGTTATAGCAGACTCTAGCGACAGAGATTATTGATAAGTTGATCCCGATCATCGTAATTTAGAGCGAAACTTGAACTAGAGTAAATATCAGTGATAATTAGCTTATATATTGCTTAATTATTCGGATCAAGACCATGACGGAAGAACATAAAAAAGGGCTCTGGTTTGCTTATATCGCCAGTTTTTTAACCCCGTTTACCTTATTATTATCAGGGATTATCGCTATTCTTTATGCGGGTTATAAACTCGATAAAGGCACTGATGAGATTACTTATAGCCATTACTACACCATTATTCGCAGCTTCTTTTTGTTTTTAACTTTTTTTGTGGTGTTAGGTGTTTCGGCTGCAACAACAACGGGTATGATTGCGGGGGCGGAATACTGGGTTCATAGTGATATATTACAGACTGTCCTTCATGTATTGCCGTTTATCGGTGGTGCGATTGCGATTGTCGCGATTGTTATTTGGTTCGCTAAAATCATTAATGGCATGAGATTGTTAAGTCAAAATCAAGCAGTGAAGTTATAACGTCTTACATTGATTTAAATATGAACAATATAAAAAAGGATAATCAATGATTATCCTTTTTTTTTGCAAAGATATTATTACTTAATCGCAATTATTTCTTAAATTGCATTACAAGTTGATCAAGTTGTTTAAGTAGATCACCTGTTTTTGAATCTTGCTTTTTCATTGCATTAATAACGTCATCTTGCACTTGCTTGTCTTGCTTGCTGATTGCAGGATCGTTCAAGATTGTACGTTGCTGCGTTTCAAGCGTAGTACGGATAGTTGTAAATTCTTTGATTAAATCAGTACGAGTGTCATTTGAGATGTCTTTCTTCGTTGCTTCAAGTTGGATTTCTTGAGCACGCTTGATAAGTTTCTCAGGTTGGTAACCCAATGTTTTAACTTTATTGTTAAACGCTGTTTCGTAAGCTTTCATCTCAGTGATTAGTTGAGGATTTGCTTTTAGTGTTTTTACACGAATAGCAGCAAGTTCTTGCTGGATTTTATCAATTTCGCCAGCAACGTGCTGTTGCTCTGCGGTAATCTGATGAGATGGCACCATAGGCACTGTAGTTGGAGCATCTTTAGCCATAGCCATTGTTGGCGCTGCTGCAAACGCACAAGCTAACGCGACTGGAGCTGCTAATTTAAGAAGCTTGGTTTTTAAGCTAGATGTTTTTGTATGCATTATGGTTTCTCTTTTTTTTCAATGAATAACATTACTATTCAAGAAAGCGTGAGAGAGCATCATCGCAAATCTCAGCATGATTAATCTTGAAGTGCTTTTGGCATAACATACATGCACTGATCTACTGTTATGTCAGATTTATGTCATTAAGCCTGAAGCTAAACTGAATTTATAGAAGCTTGTATTTTATCAGTTAGTCGGGAAGGGAGGTATATATATAATGTCAATCTAATGATCCGCAAAATAAATTATCACACAAATTGCATTATTCTTTTAAAGCATAGATAATCATCATTCATAATTCTCAGAATTTGAGTGTTTAATAACCTGAACTGAGTCCTCTTTTATTTTATCTTGTGTTTATACTCGCGGTTGAGTAATGCAATAGATAGAAGTCCCTTCTGCTGGAGTTCATATGTGCCAAGATTGCGGTTGTTCATTACCGAGAGGTGATCACCATCATCATCAATTACAAGCTAACCCACAATTAAATGATAAAAAAACATTATCGGTTATTCATAAAATTCTAGATAAGAATGATGTGGAAGCTGCGCATAATCGTGCTCACTTTGAAGCACAAAATGTGACTGCATTTAATTTGATGAGTAGCCCTGGTAGCGGTAAAACCACATTACTTGAGCATTTACACCAGCATACTGATTTAAAATATGCCGTGATTGAGGGTGATTTAGAAACCTCACGTGATGCTGATCGTCTAAAAGCACATGGAATTGATGCTTACCAAATTCAAACGGGTTCGGCTTGTCACCTTGATGCCTTTATGGTTCACGGTGCATTACACCATGTTGATCTTAAAAATCTTGATATTTGCTTTGTTGAAAACGTAGGTAACTTGGTTTGTCCTGCAAGCTATGACGTGGGCACCCATAAAAATATTGTCTTGGTTTCTGTTCCAGAAGGTGACGACAAAATTGAAAAATACCCAGTGATGTTCCGTCGCGCTGATGTGGTATTAATTACCAAGTGCGATTTACTGCCATATTTTGATTTCAGCATTGAAGAAGCGAAAGCACAGCTTAAAAAGCTTAATCCTAATATCGAAGTGATCACGTTATCAACTAAAGATGAAGCAACCTTTGCGCCTTTAGTTAAATGGTTAACGGCTAATCTACGTTTACAGGAAGCTTAATTATGTGTTTGTCGATTCCCTCTCAGGTTGTAGAAATTCACGAAGATAATACAGTCACTGTGGATACCATGGGCGTAAAACGTCGCGTAAGCTGCCATTTATTAATGGACCCGCTTGTTCTTGGTGAGTATGTATTAGTTCATATTGGTTTTGTCATGAGCAAAATCGATGAGAAAGATGCGCAAGAAAGTCTTGAAATGTATCAGTTTATTATGGATGAATCAGGGCCACTTCCAATATGAGTTTCGATCTAAAAAAACTGTATGAAGGCTTTCGTGATGCCGATACAGTATTAAATTTAGCTGAACAAATTAAGCAACTTGCGGTTGATCTACCAGAACCAATGCAAGTAATGGAAGTGTGTGGCGGTCATACACACACCATTATGAAGTATGGTTTGAAGCAGCTATTACCCGACAACATTGATTTTATTCATGGTCCGGGTTGTCCTGTGTGTGTAATGCCTAAAGAGCGTATTGATCATGCTGCGGCATTAGCGTGTCAGCCAAATGTGATATTAGTGACATTGGGCGATATGATCCGTGTACCAGGTTCAAAAGGCAGCTTGGCACAATATCGCGCTAAAGGCTGTGATATTCGACCAATTTATGATCCGCTTGATTGCTTAACTATTGCCCTTGATAACCCAGATAAAGACGTGGTTTTCTTTGCGATTGGCTTTGAAACCTCAACCCCAATGACGGCGATTTTGATTGAATTAGCCGAGCAACGTCAGGTCAATAACCTTTACTTCCATATCAATCACGTTTTAGTTCCACCTGCGATTGATGTGGTAATGGCTGATCCTGCGGTTAAGGTCAATGCCTTTATTGGTCCTTCGCATGTAAGCGTGATTGAAGGCGCTAAAATTTATCGTACAGTGGTTGAAAAGTATCAAACTCCCGTTGTTGTGGCAGGGTTTGAACCGGTTGATGTGATGGAATCTATTCTGCGCTTAACCAAGCAAAGAGTAGCGGGTGTTGCTGAACTTGATGTGCAATATACACGCGCTGTGACGGAAGAAGGTAATACGGTTGCTCAAGCTGCGGTTAAACGTTGTTTTGATATTCGTGATAGTTTCCGCTGGCGTGGTTTAGGTCCGATTGCTAATTCTGCATTACAGTTGAATGAAAAATACCGTCATCGTGATGCTGAAATTAAATTTGCTGATTGTTTGCCAATGACACCGATTGATGATCATAAAGCCTGTCAGTGCGGTGATATTTTGCGTGGTTTAGCAAAGCCAAAAGATTGTAAAGTCTTTGGCCGTGGTTGTACGCCACAAACGCCACTTGGTAGTTGCATGGTGAGTTCAGAAGGTGCGTGTAATGCGTATTTCCGTTACCGAGGTGTAAAATGAGTGAACAAGATTTTTCTGCATTATCGACTACAAAATCCATTCAATTAAGCCACGGTGGCGGTGGTCAGGAAATGAATAAGCTGATTAAAGGCTTATTCTTTAAAGCGTTTGATAATGCCATTTTACGTAGTGAAGAAGATGCTGCGGTATTAACCCTTGAAGGTAAAACAGCCTTTACTACTGATTCATTTACAGTGTCACCGTTGTTTTTTGCTGGTGGTAACATCGGTAAATTAGCCATTGCAGGCACAGTGAATGACTTAGCGATGATGGGCGCACAGCCGCAATATTTAAGTTGTAGCGTGATTATCGAAGAAGGATTTGAAATCGATAAGCTTAAAACCATCGTTCATAGCATGGCTAACGAATTAAGCATTTCAGGTGCTAAGATCGTTTGTGGTGATACTAAAGTGGTGCCTAAAGGCTGTGCTGACGGTATTTTTATCAATACCACCGGTGTTGGTAAAATCATGCAATCAGGTATTTCAGTCCGTAACCTTGCTGATGGTGATGCAATTATTGTTTCGCGTGATGTAGGTCGTCATGGCGCGGCTATTTTAATGGCGCGTGAAGGCTTAACCCTTGAATCTGAGCTTATCAGTGACTGCAATACCTTATGGCCTGCGGTTGAAGCATTAATTGCGGCTGGGCTTGATCTTCATGCAATGCGTGATGCAACCCGTGGCGGTTTATCTGCAGTATTAAACGAATGGGCGCAAGCATCTGATGTGGGCATTAGTCTTGTAGAAGATGATGTACCTGTAAGTGAAGAAGTGCGCGGTCTATGTGAATTATACGGGTTTGAACCGTTTGATTTAGCCAACGAAGGCACGTTTATTATTGCATTACCTCAAGCACAAGCGCAAAAGGCATTAGAAGTTATTGAAGCCTTTGCTGCGTGTGAAAACGCATGTGTTATTGGTTCAGTTAATAATGATCATACGGGTCGCGTAATTCTAACCAGTGGTTGGGGCAGTCGTCGTTATCTTGACCTTCCTCAAGGTGAATTATTACCGAGGATCTGTTAATGCACGAGTATTCCATTGTTGGTGCTTTAATCGAACAATGCGAACAACATGCTCGTGATAACAATGCAGATAAAGTTACCCGTGTTGCGATTAAAGTTGGCATTTTAAGTGGGGTAGAACCTGCCTTACTTGAAACCGCTTTTCAGACCTTTAAGCTGGAAGGCATCTGCCATGATGCTGAGTTTGAAATGAATATTCAGCCGCTGGTGTTATCCTGCCTCGAATGTGGAC
>CAMQXY010000119.1 GCA_947039005.1 uncultured Photobacterium sp. | reverse complement strand
CCAATCAGGCGCTTTAAAAAATACTCGTGAACGACTTATTGAGCAACAGCTTCAACTGCTGTTTGTTCAATTTCAAAACCAGGGGTTGTTACATCAACACGACGGTTTTGAGCACGACCTTCAGTGGTATCATTCGACGCCGCTGGATCAAGTTCACCACGGCCTTCTGCAGAGACACGACTTGGATCAATATTGAAATGCTTAGTTAAGTACGTTGCAACAATAAGTGCACGTTGCTCAGATAAACTCTGATTATATGCTTCTGCACCAGTGCTATCTGTATGACCAATAACAACAAGTTGTGATTCAGGGAAGTTCACAAGACGCTGTGCAATTGGTTCAAGACGTTGCTCATCTTGTGCAGTTAGCTTGTTGCTATCAAAAGCAAATGGCATTTCAACAGAAATTGGTTCAAGCTGAACTGTTGTTGCTTCTACAACTTCAGCGACAGCAGGAACAACAGCGACAACCGCTGCTGGCGCACCCCAACCGTAAACAAGGCTCACACCGTAGTAGTGTGCATCCCAGTTAAGTTTAGTGTTCTCGCCAGTTGGTTTCACTTCCATATCGTGGTAGTACTGGTATTCAGCACGTGCAGAAAGGTTATTTGTGAAGTGATATTCAGCACCAAGACCCGCAGTCGCAATTAAGCTATCGTCACGATCAGATAGGCCTTCAGCTTTAATATGAGAGAACTGCCATGCGCCACCCACTTTAGTGTATAGATCTAAAGAATCTGTCGCTTGGTAAGTAAACTTACCTACAAGATCAATGGCTTGTTGCTCAACCTTACCTAAATCGTGATGCTTATCACCTTTAAGCGTAACTTCACCTAACCAAGTATAGCCTGTCTCAACAGCAAACCAAGGAGTTACGTTGTAACCCATGAATACACCACCAGCAAAATCATCTTTATCGATAGTGTTAGTATTAACATTAACGTTGCCAGTTTTCGCATCGAAATCAGCGTAATGAACACCACCAGCACGTGCACCCACATAATATGGATTTACAGTTGCTGCGTTTACTGCACCAGAAACAAGAAGTGCAAGAGGTAAAACCACTAGATTCAGTTTAGACATTATTTATCCTTTATTATACTTATTACCACTACTGCTGTTTTCTCATCATCTCAACATAGAAATATAATTCACGACCACATTTTTATATTTAAGTTCAAAAAAACAGGATTTAATTTAGCAAAAGGGAAAATAAAAATCCAGAATAAATAAATACCAATACCCAACAAAAACCATAACATACTGATAATAAACAACTTAACAAAAAATTACTTTGCTGTCTTTATTCAAAAAAACATATCATTTATTATTAAAAAGCATTTAAAACATTACATTTGCTACTGAAAGATGCGCTAAACATGGCAATTAGGAATAACTAAAAGGTAACAGTTGAGTAAAACAACCAATACATACCTAGAGGATATTACACTTATAGTTCACAGTAATTATTTGCGCGGTGAATGATACCAATGCGCTTTTAATAGGATTTTAATACCCTGCTATTTCTCTTTACCTCATTACAACGTAAAATAGTTCCATTCATACATTCAAGGGATTTGTTGAGTATTCCTCTGTCAAATAAACCCTTTGGTTGTTTTTAGCTGATTTACGTGTTCAAACCTTATGAATTTAATTGAAAGTAAAACGACATCGTTCCCCCTCTCTGATTCACCGATCACTGTTGGTATTATTGGTGGCGGTATCGCTGGATCAACCATTGCTCTTCGATTAGCAGAACAAGGCATTAATGTTCAGTTGTTTGAAGAAGGGAAAAGCTTAGTTAACGGCCCCCCAATTTGTCACTTACATGCAGGTGGTAATCTGTATCGTGAGATCTCTGATCAACAATGTGTAACACTGCTCAAGCAATCTATTGATACGCTACGTGTCTACCAACACACTTCAAATATCAGACCAACCGTTATTGCGATCCCTCATAATGATGCGGGTGATCCACATGATTTATTACCTCGCCTTGCATTATTACAACAAACTTACCAAACACTGGTCGCAAACGATCCTAAAAATAAAGTGCTAGGTGAACCCAACGATTACTTTAAACTGTATCAACGTAGTGATGTAGAACGTCTCGCATTGCAGGATAATCCGCAGCATCCGTTAACCCCCGATCAATGGATGATCCCTGTCGCTAAATCCATCAATTTAGATCAGTTCAAATATCCATTAGTGATGGTGCAAGAATATGGTTTAAGTGTGTTTAGAATTGCTGCAACCTTGACGCTGGCATTAAATAAACTGCCACAATGCCATGTAAATACTAGTGCAAAAGTAACTGCGTTAGCTGAAAGTGAACAAGGCACAGGTTGGCAAGTTAGCTATCAAGATGCAACGAATCACCGGCATCAACTCCATGTGGACTATTTAGTCAATGCGGGTGGTTATCGAACGGGGACGATTGATGACTTAGCGCATATTCCACGTCAACGTATGGTGGAATTTAAAGCGGCTTATGTTACTCATTGGGCACAGTGTGATGCACAATGGCCTGAAGTGATTTTTCATGGTGAACGCGGCACACCTAATGGCATGGCACAGCTAACGCCTTACCCTGATGGATTCTTCCAACTTCATGGCATGACGCAAGATATTACGCTATTTGAAAATGGCTTAGTGTCATCAGATGCAAACAGTGCTCAACCACAGTTAGATCCCTCTTTTAAAACTAAGCTACAACAACATTGGTCACAGCAAGAGATTGAACAACGCACACAGCGTGCAATTAACCACATGGCACAGTTTGTTGATAAATTTGAACAAGCAACTGTCGGCGGCAAGCCGTTATTTGGTGCTCAGCAAATTCCTGGCGATGATCCAACATTACGTGCAGCCGATGTATCTTATTCTCATCAACGTTATGCGCGATCTGAAATTGTTAAAGCATCATCTGCGTTATCTGTCGCTGATGCGATCATTGATCAACTAGCAACATTGCATTTAATTACAAAACCTGTGCCGCAAACCCGTGAAAATGAATTTCCTGTAGCTCAACAATTAAGCTTAGATGAAATTGTTAGTTGTGCTGAACAGTTAGCAGTGGAGCGTGGTTTCCCAATGTCTCTTGCTCGTCCTATTGGGCATTAACTAAAATGTTACGATAGCAGAGATAAAAATAGCGGCCATTGCAGCTATTTTTATCTTTAATACAATCTCGATAAATTTGACGTTATTTCTTACCGATTTCAACATTAATCACTGCTAATGCTTGTTGCTGAGACGCTAAAACTGCTTGTTTGGCGTTTAATAAACCTATTTGTTGATCATAGTTATCGCAATCTTTTTGTGATACCCAATTCCAGCTATTACCCGATTTAAACTCATCACAGGCTTTCTTAAAACCTTTTGCCGCTTGTTTTAATTCTGTCACATTCGCTTGAGTAGCAGCCACATTCGCCTGCATCTCTGCCTGACGTTTAAAATACTGTTGCGACTTATCAATCACAACTTGTTGTTTCGTTGTAGTGGTTTGTAATTTAACCACTTCAGTATCCAATTTCTTTTTAGTCACTTCTAATTTTTGTTGGTTTACTGCTAACTGTTGTTTCTTCTGCGCTAATAATGATAGTTGTTGTTTAAAATCTTCTTTTTGTTTCTCTGCTCGCTCTGTCATCGCGGTTAAATCTTTCGTTGTTTGCTCTAACTGCTGACTTTGCTGTTCATTACTTGCCACCAATACTTGATATTGTTCAACACGTTGATCAAGTCGCTCAGTTTGAGACTGAAGATGCAACTGACAAGCTTGAAGGGTTGGTGTACTCGTGCTTTGTTCTGCTTTCACACCGACACCATAACCAATTGCGCCACCAATAATCAGTGCTAAAAGAGAGAATAACAAAGGGGTTTTACTCGTCACTGTCGTAGACATAATCACTTTCTCCTTTTTATTTTTCGGATTAATAACAACTAATACATTTAACTATTGATGAGACTAACACTTTACAATTAATAGAATGTTAACTCTGTATCAAATAATGCTAGGTCTTTGGAAAAAAACCTTAATAATTAATAAATTCGAACACATTATTATGAGATTCTCATTTTTAATAATTTGTTTCAAACATAATATATTGTGATATTAATCAAGAAATATAATCCAACCAAACTAAGATTAATTTAACGAATTTCAATACATTGTCTAACTAATGGTACATTTATGATCACACCATTGATTGTTTTAACCGTTTCGGCATTTTCAATACCTTTACTTGAAAATTCAACCTATAGTCAAACAGGAACTAACTGTACACTCACAGTAAAAGAAGAACGCTTACAAGATAATATCGTGCTAACCATGTCGACCGACAGGCAAAATCACTACGACGTTAAAATCTATCATCTTAACGATCTCCAAGCACCTTCTCGTGGCAAACTGCTTCAACACTCAATTGATAATGCACAACAGCATCAAAAATTTAACTATATCGTTGACCACAACTTATTTAAACGCCTAGATAACCAAACCGCTATTTATACCACTACGATTGCTAATGATAATGTCAGTCCTCAACAATTTACACAGGCATTCAAATTGCACGGTTACCGAACGAGATTACACATTGAAGGGCTTAATCCTTTGGCTTTTATTGCCAGTCAACGCCAAGCAGACGCTTTTTTTCGCTGTACAGAGCAACAACCGATAACGACTATCGCCAATCGTTAGCCGTCATTAATACCTGATACCTAGCACCTAGCACCTAGCACCTAGCACCTAGCACCTAGCACCTAGCGTTATTAACCTAATTTCAATACTAAATCGCTATCTTTAATCCAACCTTGACGGCGCATGATATACGCAATAATCAGTGTGATCAGCGCAGGTAAAATAAAGTGCATTAACACGATTAATCCATAAATATAACTGCTACTCACCCCAGGTTGCTCCATCGCGATCAATGTCTGAATCTGTCCCACTAATCCCGAAGTCCCCATACCTGCACCAAGTGGTGTATTCTCCATATGAAACACAACCGTTGCTAAAGGACCAAGAATTGCTGATGCAACAATCGGCGGGATCCAAATTTTGTAATTCTTGACGATATTCGGCATTTGTAACATCGAAGTACCCAACCCTTGCGCAAAAATACCCGCCCAACCATTAACGCGATAACTCATCACCGCAAAACCAACCATTTGTGCTGCACACCCCACTGTCGCAGCACCCGCAGCCAAACCATTTAGACTCAACATAATCGCAATGGCTGCGCTACTGATAGGTAAGGTTAACGCCATCCCCATTAATACCGCCACTAATGCCCCCATCAATAACGGTTGTAATTGTGTGGTCGACATTATCAACTGCCCAAATTGGGTCATCACCGCCCCGACTAAAGGTCCGATCCAGCTACCTACCATCACCCCAACTAAGACCGTTACCGCTGGCGTCACTAAAATATCGACTTTAGTTTCTCCAGCAACCAATTTACCGCACTCTGCCGCACAAATACTGGCAACATAAGCGCCTACAGGTCCACCCATTGCCGCGCCCGCAGCACCAGCAATGGTTGATGAAAACAACACTAAAGGCGGCGCTTTTAATGCATAAGCAATCGCAACACCAATAGCAGGCCCTGTCATTTGCTTCGCGATCGGCCACAAGACGTCACTCAATAAAGGGATTGAAAATTTAATACCGATCGTATTTAAAATGGAACCAATTAATAGCGATGAAAATAAACCTAACGCCATAAAGCTCATGGCATGAATAAAATAACAATGAAAAGAAATATTGATATTTTTAGACACGAGGAAACGATTAACACTAAGCAAAAAACGCGATAAAGGAGGCGGCATGACAACAAAGACCACATAAAAAGTTCAATAGTGGCAGAATTTTACCCCCTCCTGTCTATAAATACAGTCAATTAGTTACTTTTTTTATCATTTTGACTATATTAATACCCAACATAATTAATTCCTATTTAGCACCATCAACACATTAATCATGTAACTGCAACTTGATTCACATCAGGTAACTCCAACATCAACACAAACATCACCGAAAACACAACATAGTAACTTACCCACTAAGGCTATTTCATCTACTGTTGAGGCTCTATTATTGTTCTTTACTTTTTCGTTCACTAGGAATAGCTATCATGCCTCTTTTACAAAATCAGTCATTTTTATCTTGTCATGATAATATTAACTTTCAATATGTTAGTAAGCAATTGACGCCTATTGCAGCATTAATTACTCTCTCTCTCAGTTTTCCTATTACCGCAGCGCAATCACCGTTAATGCTGGCTAAAAGCTTACCTAATGATCAATTAAATCCAGCACATTATAGTAACGACAATCAAATTCACGATACTTTTACGGTTGCGGATTATTTAGTCAGTGAAAAATTAGACGGTATTCGAGCTTATTGGAACGGTCAGCAATTGCTCACCAAAACCGGTAATATTATTCATGCACCAACATGGTTTTACGCCAACTTTCCAGCAACGCCATTAGATGGCGAATTGTGGATGGGACGCGGTCAATTTCAAGCATTAACACGGATTGTGCTTGATCGTGAGCCTAATCATACTGCATGGAAAAATGTTAAGTATATGGTATTTGATCTTCCTCATAGCAACGATCCTTTCAGTGATCGCTATCAGCAATTACAAACGTTAATTCAACAACAACGGGATCAAAATAACCAACCACTTCATCATCTCCAGTGGGTCGAGCATAAATCACTCGATAATCTTGCCATATTAGAGCAATGGTTAGATATTATTAGTAGCCATAATGGTGAAGGTTTAATGCTGCATCATAAATCCAATAATTACACCTTAGGCCGCACTGAACACTTATTAAAACTAAAAAACCATCAGGATGCTGAAGCGATTATCATTGGCTATGAGGAAGGTAATGGGAAATACCAAGGCATGATGGGATCGGTCTGGGTGAGAACAGCAACCAATGACACCTTTAAAATAGGATCAGGCTTTAACGATCAACAACGACAAATTCCACCAGCCATTGGTTCCACCATTCAATATCGTTATAACGGTTATACTAATCGGGGCATTCCCCGTTTCGCACGTTTCATTCGCGTTCGTAATAACCCTGATAGCTAGTTTATTATGGTATTAAGCATAACAACAAAAACTAAAATACAATTTTTCACGACATTGATTGTTACACAATTTAAACTCTCAATACATATTAAGTCATTGATTAGTTATATAATATCTCTTTACTATAACTTTCTTATTCCACACAACATAATGGCTGATTAATGACGTATATATTTAACGGATTTCGCACACTCACAACAGCAATACTACTTATTGTAGGTATCAGTAGTAATGCTTATGCGATGCCTAAAGGCGATGCAAGCAAAGGTGAAATGAAAACCCCAAGTTGCCGCTTTTGTCATGGCAGCAATGGTATTGCGCCCCAATCAAGTTATCCCAACCTTGCGGGTCAGCAACAGCAATATCTGTATGATTCAATGCTTGCTTATACCAATGACATGCGTATCGGTCCAATGGCAACCATGATGAAAGGCCAATTACAAAACCTTAATTCACAAGATTTAGCGGATATTGCCGCTTATTATTCAGCAATGAAATAGCCGTTCACATTAAAGTACGTCTTTTTTGATTGTTTCAAATTGGCACAACCACTCAGAAAGCTCTGCCACCTGACGTGCCAATTCTCGATTTAACCACAAGTAACCGTAATAACTAATATCAGTACGGCTATCAACACTTGCTGCCAACTTAGGGTATAACGCTAAAATATCTAACTGGTTTTTATTGAGTACCATCAGTGGTTTTTCTGTATCCAATAAATCCTCACCTAATAATTCACACATTTGAGATAATTGCTCTTTAGCTTTTGATAATGCCCGTATTTCCTGAACTTTTTCTTTGCTATATTGATGTCGCCACTGAGTTTGAACGATATTCTCCAGCAAATTAAACATTCTCACCTGACAAGCAATCGCCTTTTTGACTGATAGCTTCATCTCTGGTGTCTCATGACCAATACTCGATTCTAATGCCGTGATCTTATTGAGTGTTTGACGCAATTTTGCTAACTGAACTTCACGATAAGCATCATCACTGTTGACTAACGCATTATGCTCAGAATAGTTTTGATGAAACAAACGTAAAAAATCACCACAGGCTAATTTAAAATGATCAGTGGCTTTGGCTGGAAATAAATATTGGCTCGCGATAATCGCTACTAACCCGCCCCACAGCACATTGGTAGTACGCCATAATGCGATATGTAAATCCCCCGGACCACTACCTGCAACTAATACTAAAGTGACAGAAGTTAAAATAGCGCTGTATGAATATTTACCCAGCGTAAAGTAAAGTGACACACTCAGCATTGCCACCAATAATCCATAGTGCCAATAGACATTATCACTTGGGAAAAAATACAACGATAAACCGAGAATAGCACCGATTGTCGTCCCCAAGATTCGCTGACTGGCTTTATCTGAAACTTCACCAGAATACTTGGCCGACATCACCACAATGATCGTAATCGGTGCCCAAGTTGCGTAGGGAATTTTAAAAAATATATCGATAGAAAAAGCAATAATACAGGCAGTAATAATGCGTAATACATGAAATAGGCGCATGTACTTAATAATTTTGAGATGTAAGGCTTTCATTTAGAAGTGTAACCACACCAATGTTTACTATGGATAGATTGATACAAATACCATACCCCTTTTAAGATAACCAGCCACATAAACGCAACACCTATGGCTTTACTGCATAACTTATCACTATAAAAGCCAACTTAGTCACATTAATACGCTTTAATCATTGTTTTAATAAAAAGTATGCATTTTTATTGTAGAGTCATCACTTAAGCTAACAATGAAACCTTATTTTGATGAACAAAAATCATTATCGATTGCTATTGTTTGTGATAGCCTAATTCAATACTTATAACGATAACGAGTAAACACAATGAAAATTTTCAGTAACTTCGAAAGCGGTAGCATCAATGTTGTTAAAGCAGATAGCAAAGACGACATTCAACTAAGTATTCCTAACGATAACCAATCTGAACTTCATCAGTGGTTCCACTTCCGTTTAGAATCAGAAGCTCAACTGCCTCATACCATCAAGTTATTAGATCTTGCTAACTCAGCCTACCCTGAAGGTTGGAATGGCTATGATGTTGTTGCTTCTTATGATCGTGAAGAGTGGTTCCGTGTTCCTTCAGAATTTGATGGTGATACGCTAACGTTTACCGTTATTCCAGAAAATCAATCAATGTACTTCGCTTACTTTGCGCCGTACAGCTACGATCGTCATCAAGATCTATTGCATCTTGCGCAAAGCCATTATAACTGCCGCCTAGAAACATTAGGTCATACGCTTGATAACCGCGATGTGAGCCTATTAGTGATTGGTGATGAGCAAGCAGCTGATAGCGAAGCAACACCGAAGAAAAAAATCTGGGTTATTGCACGTCAACACCCAGGCGAAACCATGGCAGAATGGTTTGTTGAAGGTTTAGTACAACGCTTGTTAGATGAAACCGACACTGTTGGTCGTGCCCTACTTAACAAAGCAGTATTCTATGTTGTGCCTAACATGAACCCAGATGGCAGCGCACGTGGTCACCTACGCTTAAATGCCATTGGTGTGAACCTTAACCGCGAGTGGCAAACACCGTCACTAGAAAACAGCCCTGAAGTGTTCTATGTTCGTGAGAAAATGCTAGCAACAGGCGTGGATATGTTCCTTGATATTCACGGCGATGAGGCAATTCCATTTAACTTCGTTGCTGGTTCTGAAGGCATTCCATCATACGATGCACGCCTTGAAAATCTTGAAAATAAATTCAAACAAGCGCTATTAACTGTAACGCCAGAATTCCAAGACGAACACGGCTACGGCAAAGATAAGCCAGGCGAAGCAAACCTAACAGTAGCGTCAAACTGGGTGGGTGAGCAATTTAAGTGCTTGTCTTACACTGTTGAAATGCCATTTAAAGATCATAATAAACATCCAGATAGCCTATACGGCTGGTCTCCAGAGCGTAGTGTTGGCTTTGGTCACGACAC
>CAMQXY010000118.1 GCA_947039005.1 uncultured Photobacterium sp. | reverse complement strand
AGTTAGGCGACATTAATCGTCGCTATCCGCTGTGCTTGATCAAGCCACACTTCTAACGCCACCTCATCACATGCATGCTGACGAGGACAACGTTCACAATCGTTCATAACTTTTTCTGGCAGTAATGCTTTTGAGGTCGGGGTAAAACCGCGTTTCATAAAGAACTCCGGCACACGGGTTAACACAAACACTTTTTTAATCGCCATTTGCGCGGCTTTATCAAGCAAGTGATCGACAATCGCTTTACCTTGCCCTTGTTGTTGCCACCCTGCTTCCACCCCTAAGGATCGGATTTCAGCTAGCCCAGAGTCATAGACATACAGTGATGCACACCCCGTTACTACGCCATGATTTTCAGCAACCGCAAATGAACCAATATCACGCACTAACTCATTACGATTACGCGGTAAATTCTCACCGAGCCCAGCCCAATACACCACCATTCCTTCGATAGCATCAAGATCCGTTAGTCGCGCACCACGCACTTTTACGTCAGGTAAATAACGCTTATCTAGCCGCTTTTCAGCCTGACCAATAGCGTAATCTACTTGGTTTGGCGCGACACCACCAAGGGCACAGCGCTTATCTAAACACGACTCGATAGTGAGAATGGGATAGACATCGGCTTCAATGACCGCTGAAAATTGCTTCATTTCATCCAGTGATAATTCTTCTAAAGCGCATCCTTTAGCTATCGCGGCTACCACAGCAACCCCAACAATATGGTGTGCTTCACGGAAAGGAATACCTTTAGCAACTAAATAGTCGGCTAACTCGGTCGCATTTGAATAGCCTTGCATCGCCGCTTCTAACGTTCGCTCTTGATTAACCTTGATCCCATCAAAACATAACGCTGCCATTTCCATACAATCATGCCAGCTATCTAAGGCATCAAATAACCCTTCTTTGTCTTCTTGCATGTCTTTGTTGTAAGCCAGCGGTAACGCTTTAACGGTCATCATCATTGCAGCCATAGCGCCGTAAACCCGACCACATTTACCACGAATCAATTCGAGTGCATCGGGATTTTTCTTCTGTGGCATCAACGATGAGCCCGAAGTTACCGCATCATCTAATTCAATAAAATTGGATTCGCCTGAGTTATAGAAAATTAAATCTTCCGCCATCCGCGATAAATGCAGCATTGAAATTGAGGCGGTTGATAATAACTCCATCACATGATCACGATCCGACACCGAATCAAGACTGTTACGGGTTGCACGCTGAAAACCAAGGCTATGCGCTAACACTTCACGATCAATCGGATAAGCGGTACCTGCAAGTGCACCAGAGCCTAATGGACAGGTATCTAAACGCGTCATGGCATCATTTAAGCGTGAATGATCACGCTCAAGCATTTCAACATAAGCTAAACACCAATGGGCAAATGTGACTGGCTGCGCCCGTTGTAAGTGCGTATACCCAGGCAGCACCGTAGCTTGATGCTGACGAGCAACCGTCACTAATTGCTGCTGTAATTTATCCAACATCAATAATAATTGCTGACCTTGCTGGCGACACCACAACTTAAGATCAGTAGCCACCTGATCATTACGCGATCGACCAGTGTGAAGTTTTTTACCCAAATCACCCACTTTAGCGATCAATTGCTGTTCAACCCAACTATGGATATCTTCGGCATCTGAGGTCAAAATTTGCTCGGGATCTTCCATCACAGCTAACTTGAGTTCATTTAACGCTAACTCAAGTTGTTGTTGTTCTGGTTCGGTCAGCACATTCACTTGACGCAGGGCTTTTGACCAAGCTATTGAACCGACAATATCTTGTTCTGCGAGTCGATAGTCAAAACGCAGCGAATCATTAAATTGTTTGAATCTGATGTCAGCTGCCTGACTAAACCGTCCGCCCCATAATGCCATGGTGAATCTCCTTTACTGTCCGAATCTAATGATATTGATAAGCTTAACGTTGCAGTGAGTACTGCACTCACTGCAACTTAGTACCACTATTGGGTTATTTATTTTTGATTATTAAGTGCACGAATCCGACTAGCTAAAGAATATAAACGAATAAAACCACCAGCATGACTGTGATCATAAACATCATCTTCACCAAAAGTAGCAAATTCTTCTGAATATAAACTATTGAGTGAGCGCTTCTGAGTAACGGTCGCTTGACCTTTATAAAGTTGGATCACAACTTCACCACTAACATCTTGAGCCAGCGTATCAGCGGCAGCCAATAACGATTGGCATAATGGCGTAAACCAACGACCATCATAAATAAGGTGTGAAGCTTTAAGCCCAATGGTTTGACGGAACTCAAACGACTCTTTATCCAACACCAGTTGCTCAACCGCACGCAGTGCTTCCATCATGATGGTGCCACCCGGGGTTTCATAACAACCACGTGATTTAATCCCCACTAAACGGTTCTCAACAATATCAATCCGTCCAACGCCATGTGCTGCGCCTTTTTGATTGAGATAGTTAAGTGCATTATAAGGTGTCATCGGTTCGCCATTCACCGCGACCACTTCACCTTTTTCAACTAAAACAGATACTGTTTCGGCTTCATCAGGTGCTTGCTGTGGATCTGTGGTCCACACCCAGCATAAATCATTCGGTGCATTCCAAGTGTTTTCAAGCACCCCACCTTCGGTTGATACATGCCATGCATTGGCATCACGTGAGTAAATTTTTTCTAACGATGCGGTACAAGGAATATTACGTTCAGCTAAATAATCAAGCAGCGCTTCACGGCTTCGTAAATCCCACTCACGCCATGGCGCAATCACGGTCAGTTGTGGCGCAAGAGCGGCAAATGCACTTTCAAAGCGCACCTGATCATTACCTTTACCGGTACAACCGTGACATAAAGCATCTGCACCTACTTCAAGTGCACACTCAACTTGTGCTTTGGCAATAATTGGGCGCGCCATTGAGGTACCCAACAAGTATTTACCTTCGTAAATAGCCCCTGTTTTCAGTGATGGATAAATGTAGTCTTTCACCATCTCTTCTTTTAAATCGGCGATGTAACATGAAGATGCACCGGATGCGATGGCTTTTTCTTCAATGCCAATCAGCTCTTCTTCGCCTTGACCCACATCTGCTACAAAGGCGACCACTTCACAGTCATAGTTTTCTTTTAGCCACGGAATAATGGCTGATGTATCTAAACCACCTGAATAGGCCAATACCACTTTGTTAATTTTGCTCATCTGCTGCTCTCCTTTTCAGCCTTGTCGCGGTTATCCCGTTGAGGCACTTTTTTCAAAAATAGTAATTAATCACAATAAATCAATTCGCCTTAGCAAATATCGTTTAATGAACATCACGTTATGGGGTAAATTTAGTCCCGATACTGTCTCCTGCTAATAATGCATTCAACTTTTCAGGATAACGCCAGCTCGCCACTTCAATCGAACGTCCTAGCGCTTTAGCCGCTGTAAATGCCGCCCGTACTTTAACAATCATGCCATCGGTGATCACCGCTTGAGCAATTAACGCTTCCGCCTCAGCTTCGGTCAGTTGCTTAATCAAATTACCTTTACCATCAAGCACTCCGCTAACATCTGACAGTAAGACCAACTCACCATCAACCGCCGCTGCAACAGCAACTGCCGCTTGATCAGCATTGACATTCATCATGTCGCCATTGCTATCTAACCCGATTGAACTGATGATTGGCACAAACCCAAGTTGCATAATTTGACCGATTAAAGCACCGTTATTAGGCTTGGCATGACCAACAGCCCCTAACTCTGGGTCTAATTGATTTACGGTACATAAACCACCATCAGCCAAACTTAACCCTACCGCTGCAACACCCGCTTTTAATGCCTGTCCTTGCAACATTTTATTTGCTGTCCCCGCCAAAGCACCGGTAATTAAACCGATCTGATCACTCGGTGTTACGCGTAATCCTTGCTTTTTTATGGTCGGTAATTGTAGTTTTGTCATTAGTTCATCAACCAAATAACCACCACCATGAACAAACAATATCGGTCGCTGTGATCTCGCCTGATAAGCATTAATGGTTGAAAATAACCGTTCTAAAGTAGTGTTACATTCCAATGCAGCCCCACCGAGTTTGATAACCAAAGGCATTTGATTCATAGCATTACTCCTATACCAACGCAGTTAATTGCGGAAAACCATTTCGAATATTTATGCACTGCATTGCCTGCGATGAAGCTCCTTTTAAGAGGTTATCTATCGCTGCAGTTAAAATAATATGTTCACCCTGTACCTGCCAGCCGATATCACAAAAGCAACTACCAACAACATCACCGAGTTGCGCGGTCTTATTACCAACCAAGCGCACAGCATGCTGATCGGGCGCATTTAAATATGCTAATTCCATTGCCGCAGTCACATCTTCAGCCGTTATACCAAGGGCTAATTTAGCAGTGATCGTCGCTAAAATTCCGCGCTTAAAATTACCAAGATGAGGCGTAAAAATAACATCGCAGTTAAGATGATGAGCTATTTCGGGTTGGTGGCGATGGGTAAATAAGCCATAAGCCTGTAAACTCACCTCACAAAAACTATTGGTCATAGAAGCTTTACGCCCCGCACCAGAGACACCACTAACGGCATTGATCACTGGCCATTGCTGACGATCCAGCAACCCTGCGACGATTAAGGGTTTTAACGCTAATTGTGATGCAGTGGGATAACATCCAGGAACGGCAATTAATTGCGCCTGACGAATATCATCATTATTCCATTCTGCTAAGCCATAAACGGCACTGTCTAGCCACTCACTATACTGATGTTCAAAACCATAATATTGACGATAAAAATCATCAGCTTTAACTCGAAACGCACCTGATAAGTCAAATACCTGACAACCTGCATTAAGAAATTCTGCCGCAATATCATGGCTCACTTCATGTGCTGTCGCTAATAGCACAATATCTGCGCTTGCGGCGGTTGCTTTAATATTTGTTAAAGGCTGCAAGGGTAAATCAACCATGCCTTTTAATTGACCATGAAGATCACTCAATAGCTTACCCGCATCAATACTCTGCGCCGAAACATACAACCCGCTCAGCATTAATTGAGGGTGACGGCTAACCATTTTTGCCAGCTCGGCACCGGTATAGCCACTGGCGCCAATAATAACAGTGTTTAACATCGCTCATTCCATATGGTGGTAGTTACTCTCTAACCGTCATCAAACAATAGCCGCAATGGCATAAAAATTTATTTTTGTTATAACGGCTAACGAAGGTGTGCTGTAAACAACTTGGAGAGGCGCATAAAAGCACCGAAGGCAAAAAACTTAGCGTCGTCGAAGGGAGATAAAGCGAGATGTGTCAGTATGATTCATGATAATAACTTCCTGCATCGAACAATTAACCCTAAGTGTTCCATTACTCAGAGACAAATAAACAACCACTGTCATTTATTCACAAATATGAATTAATATGTTTACTGGTTAAATTACACACTGTCAATACTTCGGTGATGAAAAATATATTTCACCACCACAATAGTAACATTTGAGACATTTAACCATAACACAAATAACACTAAAAACAGCTCTATTTTCACCTATCTATTTGATAACAAAAAGAAACACCCACCAACAATGATAATAATGAAACAAAATTACAAAATTCAATCAAGATTATGACCAGAATCAATATCAACGGTTTTTATTAACGATCACTGTAATCTCTGTTGACCTGTTACTAGATTCACAGCTAGATTGTGGGGTAAAGGTTGAATTGGATGTAACAAAATTACGGAATGGATACGATATGAACGAGAAATACAGTGCGTTAACAAGTAATGTCAGTATGCTTGGCCATTTGCTGGGTAATACCATCAAAACTGCCTGCGGTGATGAGCTATTAGAAAAAGTTGAAACGATTCGTAAACTTTCTAAATCAGCGGGTACAGGCAATCAAAATGATCGTGATAAACTGATTGCTGAATTACAAAACCTACCCGATGATCAATTACTTCCTGTAGCTCGAGCTTTTAGTCAATTCCTCAATCTCACCAATATTGCAGAGCAATACCATACAATTTCACGCCAACGTGAAACAACATTATGTAGCCCTGATGCGCTGGATGAGTTGTTTACCAAATTAGCACAACATGATATCAACCCAGCAGACTCCTTAGTTGCCGTTAACGAATTAAATATAGATTTAGTACTGACCGCTCACCCAACCGAAATTGCGCGTCGTACCATGATCCATAAATTAGTACAGATTAATAAATGTCTGTCACAGTTAGAATTAAGTGAGTTATCTCCCGCTGAACGAGCTCGTGTTGAACAACGATTAGAACAACTGATTGCTCAAGCATGGTATTCCGATGTTATTCGCCAACAGCGCCCAACGCCTCTTGATGAAGCGAAATGGGGTTATGCGGTGGTTGAAAATTCTCTGTGGCAAGCCGTCCCAGAATTCGTACGTCTGTTTGATGAAAAACTACAACAACATTTAGGTCAGAAGTTGCCCCTTGATGCATCACCCGTTACGTTTGCATCATGGATGGGAGGGGATCGCGATGGTAACCCATTCGTAACCTCAAATATCACCCGTGAGGTATTACTTCTTTCTCGTTGGAAGGCCGCAGAGCTTTACCTTGGGGATGTTCAAGAATTGATCAATGAATTATCAATGATTCAATGTAATGATCACCTCCGCGAACTCGCTGGCGAAGAACATGAACCTTACCGTGCTATTTTAAAGCAACTGCGCAGCAAACTGATTATTACCCGTGACAGTTTAGACGCACAAATTCATGGCCAAGCTCCATTATCAGATAACATTATTAAAGATGTTGCCGAGCTATGGGACCCACTATTTGCATGTTACCAATCACTACACCAATCCGGCATGGCTATTATTGCTGATGGCTTATTACTTGATTCCCTACGTCGCGTGAAGTGTTTCGGTGTTCACCTGGTACGACTTGATATTCGTCAAGAAAGTACTCGCCATGAAAATGTTATTTCAGAGCTTACCCGTCACCTTGGTTTAGGTGATTACAGCCAATGGTGTGAGCAGGATAAGATCGCGTTCTTAGTTCGCGAATTATCATCTAAGCGTCCATTATTGCCGCGTAACTGGACACCGTCAGCTGAAGTCAAAGAAGTACTAGAAACCTGTCAAGCCATTGCTGAACAACCCCGAGAAGCATTAGGTGCTTATGTGATTTCAATGGCACGTACTGCTTCTGATGTATTGGCGGTACACTTATTATTACAAGAAGCGGGTTGCCCATTCCGCATGGATGTATGTCCATTATTTGAAACGCTAGACGATTTAAACAATGGCGCTGATGTTATTGAGCAATTGCTTAATATTGATTGGTACCGTGGCTTTATTCAAAACCATCAGATGGTGATGATTGGCTATTCTGATTCAGCCAAAGATGCCGGTGTGATGTCAGCAGGTTGGGCACAATACAGCGCAATGGAAAAACTGGTTGCAGTGTGTGAGCAAGCAGATGTTGAAATCACCCTATTCCACGGTCGTGGTGGCAGTATTGGTCGTGGTGGTGCGCCAGCGCACGCAGCATTACTTTCTCAACCGCCACGAAGCCTAAAAGGTGGCTTGCGGGTTACCGAGCAAGGCGAAATGATCCGCTTCAAACTCGGCTTACCTGAAGTTGCAGTGAATAACTTAAGTCTGTACGCGAGTGCAACATTAGAAGCTAACTTATTACCGCCACCAGCGCCTAAACAAGAATGGCGTCATATTATGGACGAACTGTCTAATGTCTCATGTGAGTCATACCGTAATGTGGTGCGTAATAACCCTGACTTCGTACCTTATTTCCGTGCAGCAACTCCTGAATTAGAACTGGGTAAGTTACCTCTAGGCTCGCGTCCTGCAAAACGTAATCCTAATGGTGGCGTTGAAAGCCTACGTGCTATTCCATGGATTTTTGCTTGGAGTCAAAACCGTTTGTTATTACCCGCATGGTTAGGCGCTGGTGAAGCTATTCAACATTCAATTGATAATGGTAACGCGGCATTATTAGAAGAGATGTGTCGTGAATGGCCGTTCTTCTCAACCCGTTTGGGTATGCTTGAAATGGTCTACAGCAAAACTAACCTTGGTATTGCTGAATACTATGATCAACGCTTAACGGATGAAGCGCTATGGCCATTAGGTAAACAATTACGATCACAATTACAGCGAGATATTAAAGCAGTATTAACGGTTGATAATAATGATCACTTGATGCAGCAAGACCCTTGGGGTGCTGAGTCTATTCGCCTACGTAATATTTATGTAGAGCCACTTAACATGCTGCAAGCTGAATTACTTTACCGTACTCGTCAACAACAAGAATTACCAACAGAGCTTGAAGAAGCCCTAATGGTGACTATTGCCGGTATTGCAACGGGTATGCGTAATACAGGCTAATCATCTCACCACACCAAAAGGCTATCTTTAGATAGCCTTTTTTTTTGATAGTTATTTATAATATTGTTAAAAAAAATCGTAAAGTCTCACTTATGATACAGCATTATATTGCTTATAAAGACTAAGATAGAACGTATCAATATGATAAAAGATGAATAGATTTCAATCAGGTTGTTATTTTTTAGCGCTAAATTAACTTGGCATAAATTCACAAGATAATAAATTGAAACGCTTCAGTAACAGATAATTGAACTAGAAGTATCGATATTAGGTCAATTAATGATATTCTATGCGACCGCAATTAGGCAGTGCAATAGCACGATTATAAATTAAAAACGTCATCTGAAGCGTTACATAATCTAAGCCATATTGTGTTTTTTTTTATTTTATATATTTAACGGATAGAAGAGATGTCACTACCACATGTAATTTTAACAGTGCTTAGCACTCGCGAAGCAACTGGTTACGATATAACCAAAGAATTTTCACACAGTATTGGTTATTTTTGGAAAGCGAGTCACCAGCAGGTGTATCGTGAACTCAATAAAATGGCCGTTAACGACCAAGTGACTTGTCGCCTTGAACCTCAAGATGGTAAGCCTGATCGTAAAGTATATTCAATTACTGATCTTGGTCGCAAAGCATTATTTGAGTGGTTCCAAGAACCCGCACGTAATCCCACTACTCGCGATGAGTTTTCGGCAAAATTACTGATTTGTGGCGTTCACAATTCATTACCAATGCAGCAACAACTTGAATCTTTAATTGATGAATCACATATTTTGATTGGTCATTATCACGATCTAGAGCAAATTCATTTTGCTGATTACAAAAACATGGATCGTCAACAACGTCTTGACCGTTTAACCTTGCGTCGTGGTCTTCATAACCGCCAAGCTTGGATTCTATGGGCTGAAGAAGTATTGACTGAACTTAAAGATATGGACAGTGATAATAGTGCTGTCGCTATCCACTAAACCAATATCTAATGATAAAGCCGCACTTTACAGTGCGGCTTTTTTATTACGACGACTTAACGCTTGCATCACTACAACATAACCGCCAAGCGGTTAATATCTGATATTAACGCTCCCGCAGTCACATCACGCCCGGCACCTGGCCCTCGAATAACTAATGGGTTTTCACGATACCATTGGCTTTCAATCGCAAAAATATTATCGCATGGCAATAAATTCGCTAATGCATGTTCACAAGGTAATGCTTCCAGTCCAACAGATGCCTTACCATGACGATCTAAGCGCGCCACATAACGTAACACCTTATCTTCACGAACGGCTCGCGCCAACTTTTCAGACAATAACAAATCAAGCGCCGCAGCTTGCTCAAAGAACTCATCGACGGTTAGTTCACGTAAACACAGCGGAACTAATGATTCTACTTGCACCTGCTGAGGTTCAATCTCAAACCCAGACTCACGCGCTAAAATCACTAATTTTCGCATCACATCACTGCCATCAAGATCATGGCGAGGATCAGGCTCCGTTAGCCCTTGCTGCCATGCCAACTCAACCAACTCAGAAAAAGGCTGGCTGCCATCAAATTGCTGAAATAACCATGATAAAGTCCCTGAAAAAATCCCCGAGATAGCTAAAATACAATCACCACTTTCACGTAGATCGCGGACAGTGTGGTTGATTGGTAAACCCGCACCAACAGTGGCGTTATACAACCAATATCGACTACTTTTGGCAAAGGCATCGACCACTGTTTGATAGTCTATTGTCGCCGCAGAGCCTGCAATTTTATTGGCTGAGATCAGATGCAATCCACT
>CAMQXY010000117.1 GCA_947039005.1 uncultured Photobacterium sp. | reverse complement strand
AAAACATAAAACATAAAACATAAAAACAATAAGCTATGTTTTGGATTTTAAACCAAACACATAGACATCCTACAATACTCAACGTGATCCATCGGAGATTCTCATGTCTGAATCAAAACGTAATACCATAGGGAAATTTGGTCTACTATCGATGACTTTTGCTGCGGTATACAGCTTCAATAATGTTATCAACAACAATATTGAAATTGGTCTATCGTCAACCCCTATGTTCTTCATTGCTACCCTACTTTATTTTATTCCATTTTGTTTAATCATTGCCGAATTTGTTTCTCTAAATAAAAACTCTGAAGCAGGTGTTTATGCTTGGGTTAAAAGCTCTCTCGGTGGACGTTGGGCTTTCCTCGCTGCTTATACGTATTGGTTTGTAAACCTTTTTTTCTTTACCTCATTACTACCACGCGTTATCGCTTATGCTTCTTACGCCTTCCTCGGTTATGAATATATTTTCACGCCAACAACGACCACACTATTAAGTATCGCTTTATTTGCCCTCGCGACTTATGTATCAACCAATGGCGCAAAAATGCTTGGTCCTATAACCTCAGTAACATCATCATTTATGTTAGTGCTGACGTTGTCATATATTATCTTGGCAGGTGCTGCTGTGATGGGGGGTATTCAACCCGCAGATCCAATTACAGTCGAAGCATTAACACCACAAGTGAACTGGGCATTCTTTGGCGTAACCGCATGGATATTTATGGCGGCAGGTGGCGCAGAATCTGTTTCTGTTTACGTAAACGATATTAAAGGTGGTCATAAAGCGTTTGTAAAAGTGATTATTTTTGCAGGTATCTTTATCGGTGGTTTGTACTGTGTTTCTTCAGTACTTATTAACGTATTTGTTGAACGTGAAGCATTGAAATTTACCGGTGGTTCAGTACAAGTGTTTGAAGGCTTAGCACGTCATTACGGCTTACCTGAAATTATGATGAACCGTTTCGTTGGTGTGGTGTCATTTACCGCAATGCTTGGCTCACTACTGATGTGGACAGCCACACCCGTTAAGATATTTTTTTCTGAAATTCCGGCGGGTATCTTTGGTGAGAAAACCGTTAAGCTAAATAAAAATGGCGTGCCAGCACGTGCGGCATGGGCGCAATTCTTTATTGTGATTCCACTACTTATCGTACCAATGTTAGGGTCTGATTCAGTACAAGAACTAATGAGTACGGTAATTAACATGACGGCAGCCGCTTCTATGTTACCGCCACTATTTATTATGATTGCTTACTTAAACTTACGTCTAAAACTGGATCACCTACCACGCGACTTTAAAATGGGTTCACGTACAACGGGTATTGTGATGGTCTCCATTCTCATTGGTATATTCAGTGTCGGTTTCTTAGCTTCAACCTTCCCAACCGGCGCTGATATTATGACAATTATCTTCTATAACGTTGGTGGAATTGTAATATTCCTTGGCTACGCATGGTGGAAATATAACCGCTATGAAAGTCAATTAGCAGCAGAGCAAAAATCAATATTGGAAACAGTAACGCCTACAAATTAGTTATTATCACTATAGTTATATTTCATCAAAGCCTTGAGTTTCCCCTCAAGGCTTTTTTACATCTTAACAATCATAAAACACAACCATTTCATTACATCATCGTCACACTTTCACATTCATAATCTTAACTTTATATGTTTAATAGCATATATTTAAGCTCATTAGATTATAGGTCTAACTGTACTTTAAATAAGGATATTATGCGCAAAGCACTAGGAGCTAGTTTACTCTTTACTCTTTTGTTACTGATATTAACAGTAATAAGTGCTATCACTTACAACAACCAAAATAATGATGAAACAATCAATAAAATAAAAAATAACCAACGCCAACAGCAGCATCAACAACAACAACTCATCTCACAACAAATTGATCATACAATCTCTCGTTTTAAACAACTTAATGATTATTTGAAACAACAACCATGGCAACAAACACTAACACTCTCACAACGTAATGATTTTATTAAATTAGCGCATAACATGCTCATTAATAACACGATGTTAAATAGTATTAGTCTTATTGATTATAAAAATAGCTATCGATTACAAATCGTCACCGCAGCGAATGCGAAAACAACGGTTATAAACAATAAATCTATCACTTCAGCGACTGAATTAAACAATATTGATCACGCATTTTCACTGCCTCCAAATAAAACCTATATTAATGCACTAGCCCAACCTCTTAATCGTATAGCTTATTATCAGCATATTATGATCAATAATCATCAATGGGTAATAAGAATTGAGCAGCATAGCCTCTCTCATATCCTTATCACATCACTTACTGATAATTCATTAGCTCAACAAGCTTGGGTCATTAATAATAAAGGGCAATCATTAATAAATATTAAACAAAGCAATACATCACTTGTTAACAGTGAACAAAACTTTAAAACTAATAACTTTTTATTATGGCAAAAAATACAACGTTATAATCACCACCAAATAATAGAAAAAAACAGCCTTTATACTTATTCACCTATTTTTATTCCAACGCAATTAAAAGCCATTATTGATTTTAAGTACGGTAATTTATCACCATGGATATTGATTGTAAAAAGTGACATTACAAATAATCACAACATGTTCTCGTTTATTCAACAACCATTTAATCGATATTTTATTATTTTTATCTTAATCATTTTTAGTAGTGTATTTTCAATACTCACTTTTAGCTATATTAATCGTCAAAAAACTGAAATAAGTCGTATCAACAGCGTTAGAAACACCACACTTCATCGCTATTATTCTTTAATAGAAAATACAGATTATGGTATTATCGTCATCAATGAAAAGCGTAAAATAACAGCGATAAATTCAGCTGCAATAACTATTTTAGATCTAAAAAAAGATGCTCTTCATAAAAATTTAATTTCACATCTATCATCAATAAACACCAAGATGGATATAGTTACATTATTAAAAAATATTGATACTCTTCCTTATAAGGATAAGAAAAAAATACATCTAAAAATCAACACATCTCCAGTTAAAAACCTAGAAATAATTGCTACAAAATTTAATGATACTGATGATAATATCATGTTACATATAATAGATGTTACTTCATGGGTTAAACGCGAACAACAACTCAAAGGCTTATCACGAGCAGTAGAACAAAGCGAAGAAGCTGTCATTATTACCGATAAATTTGGATTTATTGAATATGTTAATAGTTCATATGAAAAAAGCACAGGCGAAAGCTCTAACAAAATCATAGGACTCAATAGTAAAACTATTTTTAAACGTTATACCAATGACAATGATAAAATAGATGACATTCAATCAAAATTGAATCAAGGTCAAACTATTCAACGTATTATTTCACAAAAAAATAATGATGATAATACTATTCATTACATTGATAATACCATTTCACCTATTCGCGATAAAAATGATCGAATCAGTAATTACATATCAACCAGTAAAGATATAACTGATCGTATGAATTATGAAAATGAATTACATCGACTTGCTCATTATGACCAATTAACGGCACTTCCTAACAGGAACATGTTTATTTCTGAAATAGATAAATCACTATTAAATGCTAAAAAAAATCAGTCACATATATCAGCATTAGTCATTGAGATTGATTTATTTAAACAATTACATAACTCATTGGGAAATGACAAAACAGAAAAAATATTGGTAATTATATCAAAGCGTATTCGTTCAAATTTAAGAGAAGTTAATCTTCTATCCTACTTGAATAACAATCAATTTGGTGTGATTATTCAATCAGTTCAACAAAAAAAACACATTAGCCATTTAGCAGCACGGTTACTCAATAATATTCACGCTCCAATTAGTTATGACGGTAAACTTATTTCAATCTCCGCCAGTATTGGAATCTCACTCCAAACAGATACAACCACTACCGCTGAACAAATTATTAAAAATGCTAATATTGCGTTAAGCTATTCAAAAAACAAAGCTAAAAATCAATATTGTTATTTTATTCCTGAAATGGAAACTGAAACAACCCATAAATTAGAACTAGAATCTGAATTACGAAAGTCTATTAATACGGATCGCTATGAATTTTATTATCAACCCAAAGTTTTAGCTAACTCACATACCCTAACTGGGGTTGAAGCCTTATTACGTTGGCGTGATAAGGATGGTCACTATCAAGCCCCTATTGATATTATTCCGCTATTAGAATCATCAGGATTGATCCTAGAAGCAGGTACATTCCTTATTGAAAAAGCCTGCCATCAACTCAAACAATGGCAACAACAAGGACTTAATATAAATATGGCTATCAATATTTCTGCACAACAATTACTGGACTCTGACCTAACGGCTATTTTAAAACAAGCCATACAAAAAGCGAATTGCAACCCAGCTTATTTAGAGCTTGAAATTACAGAAAGTGTCTTAATGACAGACATTGAATTAGCCTATCAAAAATTAATCGAACTCAAAACCATTGGCGTTAAAATCGCCATCGACGATTTTGGCACAGGTTACTCCTCGCTTGCTTACCTAAGTCGCTTTCCTATTAACATTTTAAAAATAGATCGCGAGTTTGTAAAAGAATTACCCCATAACAAAGATAGCATCACTATCATTAAAGCTATTATTGATCTCGCCCACAATCTTGGTTTAACCGTTGTCGCTGAAGGTGTTGAAAATATTGAACAAATCACTTTCCTTGAACAGGTTGGGGTTGAAGAATTCCAAGGATTTTATTTTAATAAACCACTGACTCGTTGTCATTTTAATCGTCAATATCTATCTCAAAAAAAACAAATCTCAGAGAACTCTCTATAAGAGGTTCTATTATTTAACGTTGTAGCTTATTATTAAAGATATACGCCATTTTATTGTTAATCATAAGTGGATTCTTTTTTGATTACTTCGTAGGACGTCACAATGAGTTTTAGTGATCACTTAGATAACTTTATTAAACAACGGGAACAATTTGGGCATCAGCCGACAAATAGAATGCAAAAGCGAAATTCTTACATTGTAGTTGATGCAACAGATCAGAGCAAAGCACGTGAAGCTATGGCAAAAGAGCAAGAACATGCCACCTTACGTGCTGAACAAGAAACGAAACAATATCACCAACGTATTCGTGGACGATGCGTGCTCCCAAGCGAGGCACACGCGCAGCAAGAACGTCAAAACGATACTCGCCCCGCCGATCCAGCTCGCATTGCGTACATCCAACAACTAAAAAAAGATCTAAAGTTAAAAAAATACAACGCTGAGTAACTTTTTTGATAGAAGCTAACCTAAACGTATTTTTGTTTAATATTATCTCCCTCTCCATTTTCACTTAATGGTAACGATACTTCATGGTCGTTATCATTAAGGTTCTACTTTGCTTCCTTAACAATATCCTTTGGCTTATTTTTTACTTTTTGGACATTGTACCAATAAAACAGTACAGCACTATTATTCTCACACTATGAGATAATACTTTATAAATAACAGGTTATCTTATTGATTATTTATCTGATTCGTTATCAATAAATACAAAAAATATTCATCAACAATAAACCCAATTAATCACATTAAATGGTTTATAACGGCAAAAAAAGCCTCTATTTACTATTTTGAACAATGTTTAATAATTTTTTTTACGCTTTTTATACTTTTTTTTCAACGGTCAAATAATAGAACTCTAACTAACCACCTATATTTCTCAAGTTATGAGAATTAGTGCTTTTTTTTTAATTACATTACCGACAACTAAATTTTCAATTTAACCTTTGCATTACAGCCTTCAAATAAAAGGTATGCTGTACTCTATATATTAAAAGTCATTACTATTAAATATAACACTTTGATTCTACAAAATTAACAACACCAAAGAAGTAAAAAAATGCCAGCTATAGCGTATTTATATAGCCAATAAATACCAAAACACAATAACCACCAATAATTAACAATAAAAAGCTAAGTTTTAACAATAAACCATATAAAAAAACGACTACCTAATAATATCTAAATAGATAAGTACCTTAAATACACTCGCACTACCATAACGTGAAAATAATAGCAATATGGTAAGAATGTCTTTTTGGGGTTAAAATTAGCGCCAAAGAAGTAAAAAAGAAGATTTTAAATGACAACAACTATTCATGTTAATGAGCTCGAATCATTGCTCATCGCAATAATCGTGCTTTTTCTTGGCTACTTTATTAATACTAAAGTCAAGATTTTAAGAAAGTATAATATTCCAGAGCCTATTGTTGGCGGACTTGTCATTGCTTTTATTATCACCTTTTTACATTTTCAAGGTTTTGACATTAATTTCAAGTTAGGTATGCAAGACACGTTAATGCAAATGTTCTTTGCAACTGTAGGACTTGCAGCAAGCTATAAATTGCTTATGAAAGGCGGTTCACGCGTATTCCTATTTTTAGGTGTTGCGACAGTCTTTATCATTATTCAAGATGCAGTCGGCGTAGGTATGAGTAAGGCGCTAGGTTTAGATCCGTTACTTGGCCTTATCGTTGGTTCAATCACTCTTTCAGGCGGTCACGGTACGGGTGCTGCTTGGTCACAAACTTTTGCTACCGACTATGGTTTAAATACGTTAGAACTATCAATGGCGGCTGCAACATTTGGTTTGATCATGGGTGGTATCATCGGCGGCCCAATTGCACAACGATTAATCAATAAGCATAAGTTAAAATCTGATTTTGGTGAAAGTGGTAATCATCACATTGAGCACCCAGACTTAATCACTTATAGCGATCGTGAAGAAGACCGTATAACCTCTAAAAATACTATTGAAGTATTATTTATTTTATTGGTTTGTGTCGCCGGAGCATCACACCTTAAAACTTTTGTTGATAGTTTTGGTATCAGTGCATTACATATACCTGAATTCGTTTATGCACTATTTATTGGTGTGTTTATTACCAATGTCAGTGAAGGCACTAAATGCTATAAAATCAACAAAGAAACCGTTGACGCTTTAGGGACGATATCATTGTCACTGTTCTTAGCAATGGCATTAATGAGCTTGCATCTATGGGAACTGATGGACTTGGCTATGCCAATGTTGATTATTCTCGCCGTTCAAACGGTGGTACTAGGGTTATTTACCTATTTCGTTACGTTCCGCGTTATGGGCAGTAACTATGATGCAGCAATCATTGCTGGCGGGCACTGTGGTTTTGGTATGGGTGCGACCCCAACAGCGGTAATGAATATGGGCTCATTAGTTTCTCGGAACGGTCCATCACCACAAGCATTTATGGTTGTACCGATTGTGGGGGCTTTCTTTATCGATATCACCAACCTACTTGTTCTCCAAGGCTACATCAGTTTCCTTGGTCACTAAACAATATCAATAATCGTTAACAAAAAGAGGGAAGATATTAGATATCTTCCCTCTTTTTTGTTTTTAACTCGTTAATGCTAATCTTATTAATAACTTTTTTCATGCCTTCATTGCTGTTTTGTAACAAGGAATGTCTGCCCAATGTCATATTTTTTTTATGTTGTTACACTCCGCGCTCTTTCTAAAGTTTGACTTTAGTCATCATACTAAATCATCCACTTATCGTTGCTTGAATTCTTATATGACAACAACGCTAAGAATAAATTAATTGAGTTCTCTTATGAAAAAATTTGATCGAGCTATACAGATCCTAGTGGCTGGTTTCTGTATCAACTTATGTATGGGTATCCTTTATGCTTGGAGTGTATTTAAAAAAGCACTCGTTGTTGATTTAGGCTGGTCGAATGCTGATGCATCGCTGCCTTATACTGTTGCAATTATTACGTTTGCTTTATCACTCTTAGTCGCTGGTATCCTTCAAGATCGAATGGGTCCTCGTCGCGTATTAATTCTGGGTACCGTAATGGTTGGCTTCGGCATGATAGTGTCAAGCTTTGCAACCACACCAATGATGCTAGTGCTTACGTTTGGTGTTATGACAGGTAGCGGTATCGGTTTTGGTTATGCTTGTTTAAGCCCATCAGCAATGAAATGGTTCCATCCATCGAAAAAAGGGTTGGTTAACGGCTTAATCGCAGCAGGTTTTGGATTAGCCGCGGTTTATTTAGCACCGCTGACTTCAATGCTGATCGCTGAATACGGTATTAATACGAGCTTCCTTGTACTAGGAATTGCAGTACTGGTTATCGCTGTGCCACTCGCATTTACCATTAACAATCCACCAGCGGGCTATGTTCCTGAAGCACCAGCTGGTTATAAATCAACATCAGCTAAGCCTGTTGATATTACTTGGCGTGGCATGCTAAAAACACCACAGTTTTACTCATTATGGGTAATGTTCGCATTTGCTTCAGCTGCGGGTTTGATGATCATTGGTAATATTACGTCTATCGCAGCAACACAAGCAAACATCACTGATGCCGCTTATCTGGTTGTAATTCTTGCTATCTTTAACTCTGGTGGTCGTGTTGCCGCAGGTATTCTGTCAGACAAAATTGGTGGCGTTAAAACACTAATGATCGCGTTTGTAATGCAAGGCATCAACATGGTGATGTTTGCAACGTTTGAATCTGAGTTCACGTTAATTATTGGTGCCGCTGTTGCTGGTGTTGGTTACGGTACATTACTAGCCGTATTCCCATCAATTATTGCTGATTTCTATGGTCTTAAAAACTACGGCGCTAACTATGGTGTACTTTACACTGCATGGGGTGTAAGTGGCTTTATCGGCCCTGTTGTCGCTGCATTTGCTGTTGATACGACGGGCACTTACACATTGGCTTATACGGTGTGTTCTGTAATGATCGCTGTTGCCGTTGTATTATCAGTTATCACTAAAAAAGTAGATCCTGAAGCGCTAGAGAAAAAACTCGCTACGGCATAATCACTATTTAGCTTAAAATATTTAGCTTAAAAATAAAGCCCAACATCACGTTGGGCTTTGTCGTTTTACTTACGGCTATTACAGCCTTATTTGCCTGATCTCGCATAATCATCACTGAATACTCTTTATTTCAAACCAATTCCCAACAAAACTAGACCTTTATATATATTTTCCTATACTTGTAGATGTTACTGTATTGTTAATAACTTATTAATTATTAGGTTAATAACGACATATTGCTTTAACTATTGACCAGACAAGGAAGGTACTAATGGCTAAAAAAATAACAGGTGTATTAGCAATACTTGCTGCATCTGCCACTCTATTTGCAGTGAATGTAAACGCCGCTGACAGCACACTTGATAAAGTTAAAAAACAGGGTTACGTCCAATGTGGTGTCAGTGCTGGCTTACCTGGGTTTTCAAACCCTAACGCTAAAGGTCAATGGGAAGGTCTTGATGTCGAATTCTGTCAAGCTGTTGCCGCTGCAACATTAGGCGATAAAACCAAAGTTAAATATATTCCTCTCACTGCCAAAGAACGTTTTACCGCCTTACAATCAGGTGAGATTGATATTTTGTCTCGTAATACAACGTGGACGCTGCATCGTGATACCTCTCTGGGCCTTAACTTTACTGGCGTAAACTATTACGATGGTCAAGGTTTCATGGTCAAAAAAGACATGGGCATAAAAAGTGCTAAAGAACTTGATGGTGCTGCGGTTTGTGTACAATCAGGTACTACTACCGAACTTAATTTAGCCGATTACTTCCGTGTTCATGGCATGAAATATAAGCCTGTCGTCTTTGATACTGCCCCTCAAACATCAAAAGGTTTTGATTCTGGGCGTTGTGATGTACTCACTACCGATCAATCAGGCTTATATGCATTACGCTTAAACCTCAAAGATCCAACATCTGCAGTAGTCCTACCTGAAATCATTTCAAAAGAACCACTGGGACCTGTTGTTCGTCAAGGTGATGACCAATGGTTTAATATTGTACGTTGGACACTGTTTACTATGATTAACGCTGAAGAATTTAATGTTACCTCAGCCAATGTTGATCAACTTAAAAAAGACTCAAAAGATCCCACTATCCGTCGCTTAATCGGTCTTGATGGTCCTAAAGGTAAAGGGCTAGGATTAAATGATGATTGGGGTTTCCAGATAATTAAACAAGTCGGTAACTATGGTGAAAGCTTCCATCGTACCGTTGGTTTAGGCTCTCCACTTAAAATTGAACGAGGATTAAACGCCTTGTGGACCAAGGGTGGTATTCAATACGCGCCACCTATTCGTTAATAACAGCTATTC
>CAMQXY010000116.1 GCA_947039005.1 uncultured Photobacterium sp. | reverse complement strand
TCTCTCGTCAAATACCTAACAATAATCACGCGTTATATTCCCATAGAAAACTTGTTTTTTTGATGGAATCACTATAGTTTTTCGTTAAATTAGTTATTTTTTTATCTTTCGGCTGAATGTAGTCCGCGCTTTAAAGCCTATACCGAAATCTCGGCAGAGCAAGCAAGTGTGGTATTATCTAACATTTAGCGTTAATTGTCTTTATAGGATGTTAGGAGTACGCATGGAGTTCAGTGTCAAAAGCGGTAGCCCCGAAAAACAGCGCAGTGCGTGTATTGTCGTGGGCGTATTTGAACCACGTCGCCTCTCTCCAATCGCGGAACAGCTAGACAAAATAAGTGATGGCTATATTAGCTCATTACTGCGTCGTGGTGACCTTGAAGGTAAGCCAGGACAAATGCTATTACTGCATCATGTTCCCAACGTATTGTCAGAACGTGTACTACTTGTAGGTTGTGGTAAAGAGCGTGAGCTTGATGAGCGTCAATATAAGCAAATCATCAAAAAAACCATCAGCACTCTTAATGAAACAGGTTCAATGGAAGCGGTCTGTTTCCTTACCGAACTGCATGTTAAAGGTCGCGATACCTACTGGAAAGTACGTCAAGCAGTAGAAACAACTAAAGATAGCCTTTATACCTTTAACCAGTTTAAAAGTAACAAGCCTGAGACGCGCCGTCCACTGCGCAAATTAGTTTTTAATGTTCCCACTCGCCGTGAGCTTTCTTTAGGCGAACGTGCGATCTCTCATGGACTTGCTATTTCTGCAGGCGTTAAAGCCAGTAAAGACTTAGGCAATATGCCACCTAACGTGGCTAACCCTGCTTATTTAGCCTCACAGGCGCGTCGTTTAGCCGATGATTTTGATACCGTTAGTACCAAAATTATTGGTGAGCAAGAAATGGCAACCTTAGGTATGAACTCGTATCTTGCGGTTGGTCAAGGCTCGAAAAATGAAGCCATGATGTCAGTGATAGAGTACAAAGGTCACCCAGATCCAACAACAAAACCCATTGTGCTTGTTGGTAAAGGATTAACATTTGACTCAGGCGGTATCTCCATTAAGCCAGGCGCGCAAATGGACGAAATGAAGTACGACATGTGTGGCGCAGCGTCTGTCTTTGGTACCATGAAAGCGTTAGCTAAACTTAATCTGCCAATCAATGTGGTAGGTATTCTTGCTGGTTGTGAAAATATGCCTGGTGGCGGCGCTTACCGCCCTGGTGATATTTTAACAACTATGTCAGGTCAAACGGTTGAAGTATTAAATACTGATGCTGAAGGCCGTTTAGTGCTGTGTGATGCATTGACCTACGTTGAGCGTTTCGAACCCGAGTGTGTGGTTGATATTGCGACGCTAACAGGTGCATGTGTAGTGGCGCTTGGTCACCACATCAGTGGTCTAATGGGTAACCATAATCCATTAGCACATGAGCTAATCAATGCCTCAGAGCAATCAGGTGATCGCGCTTGGCGTCTACCAATGAGCGATGAGTATCAAGAGCAAATTGCAAGTCCATTTGCTGATATGGCTAACTTAGGCTCACCGGGTGCGGGCACCATTACCGCAGGTTGCTTCTTGTCGCGTTTTACCAAAAAATATAATTGGGCTCACCTCGATATTGCAGGTACCGCTTGGAAAGGTGGAGCTGCGAAAGGCTCAACTGGACGTCCAGTGCCATTGCTAGTCCAGTTCCTTCTCAATCGAGCAGGCCAAGAGATCGTCGAATAAGACACTCAGAAAAGGGCCTTCGGCCCTTTTCTTTTAGGACATTAATTTATGACTCATGCTACGTTTTATATATTAGATGATAATCAAGCGGCTACTGATTGCGATTTTCAGTGGCAATTTGCTTGTCGTTGCGCAGCCATGAGTTACCGCCAAGGATTACGGGTTTATTTACTTGCAGCAAGCAAACACCAAGCAGAACAAATAGATGAATATCTATGGCAACAAGATCCCGATAACTTTGTCCCGCACAATTTAATTGGCGAAGGACCAAGAGGAGGATCACCGGTTGAAATTGGTTGGCCCGGTTTACGCTATAGCGGACACCGCGCAGTATTAATTAATTTAGCCGAAATTGTCGCAAATTTTGCGGTTAGCTTTGCACAAGTGGTAGACTTTGTCCCTTGCGATGAAACGCTCAAACAGCAGGCGCGCGAGCGTTACAAGGCTTATCGCCTTGCTGGCATTCAAATTACGACTGCCAATGCTGTTACTGAGACGCCTTAATTCCACATAGAATAGAACCCTTCTAAGAGCGCTATGGAAAAGACATACAACCCACAATCAATTGAACAAGCGCTTTATCAGCGCTGGGAAGAGGCTGGTTACTTTAAGCCTCATGGTGATACATCTAAAGATGCTTACAGCATTATGATCCCGCCACCAAACGTCACAGGCAGCCTTCACATGGGCCACGCGTTCCAGGATACCATTATGGATACCCTGATCCGTTGTGAGCGTATGAAAGGTAAAAACACCCTATGGCAGGTTGGTACAGACCACGCAGGTATTGCTACCCAAATGGTTGTGGAGCGTAAGATCGCTGCTGAAGAAGGCAAAACTAAACACGACTACGGTCGTGATGCTTTCATCGATAAGATCTGGGAATGGAAAAACGAATCTGGTGGCACTATCACCAAACAGCTTCGTCGCCTTGGCGCATCAGTAGACTGGGATCGTGAGCGCTTCACGATGGACGATGGTCTATCAAATGCTGTTCAAGAAGTTTTCGTTCGCCTTTACCAAGAAGATCTACTTTACCGTGGTAAGCGTTTGGTTAACTGGGATCCAAAATTACACACTGCAATCTCTGACATCGAAGTTGAAAACAAAGATGTTAAAGGCTACATGTGGCATTTCCGTTACCCACTGGCTGATGGCATTCAAACTGCTGATGGTAAAGACTACATTGTTGTAGCAACAACCCGTCCAGAAACCATGCTGGGTGATACAGGTGTTGCGGTAAACCCTGAAGATCCACGTTACAAAGATCTGATCGGTAAAGAGATCATTCTGCCTATCGTTGGCCGTCGCATCCCTATTTTAGGTGATGAGCATGCTGATATGGACAAAGGTACGGGTTGTGTAAAAATCACCCCAGCACACGATTTCAATGACTACGAAGTCGGTAAGCGTCATAGCCTACCAATGATCAACATCCTAACTTTCAATGCTGATATTCGTGATGCAGCGGAAGTCTTCACCACTAACGGCGAAGAAAGCGATGTTTACAGCACTGAAATCCCAGCAAAATACCAAGGTATGGAGCGCTTTGCAGCCCGTAAAGCTATCGTTGCTGAATTTGACGAGCTAGGTCTGCTAGAAGAAATTAAAGATCACGATCTTACTATTCCTTATGGTGATCGTGGTGGCGTGGTTATCGAACCAATGCTAACCGCACAATGGTACGTTCGCGCGGCACCATTAGCTGAACCAGCTATCCAAGCAGTAGAGAACGGTGATATCCAATTCGTCCCTAAGCAGTACGAAAACATGTACTTCTCTTGGATGCGTGATATTCAAGATTGGTGTATTTCACGTCAACTTTGGTGGGGTCACCGCATTCCAGCTTGGTACGATAACGACGGTAATGTTTACGTTGGTCGTAACGAAGATGAAGTACGTGAGAAACACAATCTAGCGCCTGTTGTGGTGCTAAACCAAGACAACGACGTACTTGATACATGGTTCTCTTCAGCACTATGGACATTTGGTACCCAAGGCTGGCCAGAAAACACCCCTGATCTTAAAACGTTCCACCCATCTGATGTGTTGGTAACAGGTTTTGACATCATCTTCTTCTGGGTTGCGCGTATGATCATGATGACCATGCACTTCTGTAAAGATGAAGACGGCAAGCCACAAGTTCCGTTTAAAACTGTTTACGTTACCGGTCTTATCCGTGACGAAAACGGTGACAAGATGTCAAAATCAAAAGGTAACGTACTTGATCCTATCGATATGATCGACGGTATTGATCTTGAGTCTCTAGTAGAGAAACGTTGTGGCAACATGATGCAGCCTCAACTAGCTGCGAAGATTGAAAAAGCCACTCGTAAGACATTTGAAGCAGGTATTGAACCTTACGGTACTGACGCATTACGTTTCACCCTTGCTGCAATGGCTTCTACTGGCCGTGACATCAACTGGGACATGAAGCGTCTTGAAGGTTACCGTAACTTCTGTAATAAGCTATGGAACGCTAGCCGTTACGTACTGATGAATACAGAAGATCAAGATTGTGGTTTTGCTGCCGATAGCGAACTTGAATACTCAGTTGCAGATAAGTGGATTGAATCACAATTCCAACTAGCCGCGAAAGACTTCAATGCTCACATTGATAACTTCCGTCTAGATATGGCTGCGGGTGTACTGTACGAGTTCATCTGGAACCAATTCTGTGACTGGTACCTAGAGCTAACTAAACCTGTTTTATGGAAAGGCACTGAAGCACAGCAACGTGCGACACGCCATACCCTAATTACAGTGTTAGAAAAGACATTACGTCTTGCTCACCCTGTTCTTCCTTACATCACTGAATCAATCTGGCAGAGCGTGAAGCCGCTAGTTGATGGTGTTGAAGGTGAAACTATCATGACTCAGGCTCTGCCTCAGTTTGATGAAGCACAGTTTGATCAAGCTGCGATCACTGATATTGAATTTGTAAAAGCATTCATTACCAGCATTCGTAACTTACGTGCAGAATACGATATCGCACCAAGCAAGCCACTGTCAGTAATGCTGAAAGTCGCTGATGCTAACGATGCTGCCCGTATTGAAGCGAACCTGACTGTACTTAAATCTCTGGCTAAACTTGAAGAAGTTAAACTATTGGCTGATGGCGAAGTAACACCGGCTTGTGCAACTGCACTTGTGGGTAAATCTGAGCTGATGATCCCAATGGCAGGTCTGATCGACAAAGATGCTGAACTTGCACGTTTAGACAAAGAAATTGCGAAAATGGCAGGTGAAATCAAACGCACTGCTGGCAAACTAAGTAACGAAGGTTTTGTTGCTAAAGCGCCTGAAATCGTAATCACTAAAGAACGTGAAAAACTAGCGGGTTATGAAGAAACATTGGTTAAACTGACTGAGCAAAAAGCAACTATTGCTGCGCTATAAGTTTTAACTGAGTTCAAAAATAAAAACCGACGTTAATACGTCGGTTTTTTTATTCTAATAACATTACTTACGAATAAACAGGCTACTAATAACTTTGCTTAAGGTGATAAACCCGTAAGCCTTGTACTACTTCAGCATAAGTCGCTGAACCAATGTATTTAATTTGGCGTTGGTGCTCAGGCACTAGTGTGAAACTTGAATCTTCAAATCGCCCCTCACCTTCAAATTCCAAATGCACAAAGAATGCGGGTTTACTGCTACTTAGCATCACCACAATCTCATTATTGTGCTCAGCAACTTCAAAACGTAAATCAGGACAAGCTAACTCACAATATTTAGGACGCGCAGGGAACCAAGTATTTTCAATCAATTGCTGACCGCTATGCAAATGAACATGGAAAAAGCCATCTTGTTCATGACCGTCTAAGTCTTCATTCAACCATTCCCAAACCACTTTGGTTGAGTCAGCTTCTAAATATTGAGCAATCGGCTCACGATAAAGAATTTCACCGTCCCAACTTTGCCATACTACTTCACCTTTTAGCTCAGTATTTTTACGGCCATCATTGACTAAATGTAATTTCAGCCCTTGTTGATCACGGGTAAAGGTTGCCATTTGCGGAGCAAAAAAACGACGAGCATGATAGTGTAATTGCTTCCAACGACCACTGTATTCAATCGATGACCACGAGCTTACTGGCCAACAATCATTTAGCTGCCAAAATAGCATCCCACGGTTAGTCGGTTTTTGAGTACGCCAATATTCAGCCGCTGTTTTAACCGCTAATGCTTGTTGTACTTGCGATAAATACAACATATTAACGAACCCGTTTGGAAACCGGAAATAGCGGGTGAACATCTCGGTAATGATCGAATTACCATTGCTACTTTTTTGATGATTTTCAAAACTTGGCGAGCTAATATTCCAATCTTGTTCCGGTAAATACGTTTTTACGGTTGGCAACGAAGGCCAAGATTGAAAGCCAAATTCCGAGCAAAAACGAGGCGTAACTTGAAGGTAAGCATCAAATTCTTTACCGCTATCCCATACATCCCAACAATGCATATCACCCCGTTGAGGATCATGATGCCACGTATCGATAATATCGAGTTCACCATTACATGGAGAGCTTGCCCAAAAACGACGAGATGGATCTTCACGCTCAACCACATCGGCTAGCGCACGGTTAAGACGATCATAATTAATTAAATGCTTTTCTCGATGCTGACGCGACTCAGGATCGCGATCAATCGCTCCTAACACTTCATTATCACCGCACCATAGTACTAAACTAGGATGATCTTTTAAGCGTCGAACTTGGTATTCAACTTCTTCTTCAACTTCAGCAATAAAATCTGGGGTTGATGGGTAAAGGGCATTGGCAAACATCAAATCTTGCCAAACAAGCAACCCTAATTCATCACAAAGATTATAGAAAATATCTTTTTCATACATACCACCGCCCCATACACGTAGCATGTTCATATTGGCAGCAGCGGCATCGGTTAACAAACTCCGATAACGTTGTTCAGTCATACGCGCAGGCATCGCATCAAGCGGGATCCAATTAGCACCACGAACGGAAATAGGCACATCATTGACCATCACCACCATGCTTTGACCATGATCGTCATCTTCAGTGACTAATTCTAACTTACGCAAACCAATTTGTTTGGTAATAGCAACGCCGTCAGCTTCGAAAGCTAACTTATATAACCGCTGCTTACCGTAACCTGCTGGCCACCAATGACGAGGGTTATCAATACGGAAAATGACACTGGCTTTAGTGGCTTCACGATCAAGAGTAAGATGGAAAGTCTGCCCATCAAAAGTCACTGACGCATTGGCCAACCCTTTTTCAGAGACTACTTCATAATGTAATGTAACCGCTAACTCACACTCTTGCTGGTTCCATTTCTGTTTAGTTGCTAAATGGCTAATGCGTACGTGCTCAATCGGTTGCAGTACAATATCACCATAAACCCCTAACACTGACAGACAAATACTCCAATCCCAACCACTATGAAACTGTGGTTTACGCAGCGTATTCATAAACGGGATTTGGTTATTACCCTTTGCCCACGGTAATGGGAACGGGAGTTTATCAGCACGGTTTTTAGCGGCTAAATCAGCCCGATGCAATACAATTTCAATGCGGTTAGTACCAATTTGCAAACAACTTAAGACATCCACCTTATGACGCATGAACATATTATTAAAATCTGCAACGGTATGACCATTAATTCGAATTTCAGCTACCGTATCAAGCTGATTTAATACCAAATCCATGGCATTACACGTCAGTTGTTCAGCAGTTAATTCAAAGTGGCGGCTGACAATCCAGTCGCACTCACCGACCCACTGAATTTTTTTTTCATTGGTTGCCCAATAAGGATCAGGGATCTCTCCGGCTGCATATAATGCCGAATGAACATCGCCCGGCAAATCAATATGAAGGTCTTGAATTGCTGAACGTTGAACACACGCAAGCAACCATTGGCCATTAAGTGAGATTGTCATCAATCACTCCAATACTGAATATATTCAGTATGATTTAAATTTGTGAGGATAAACGGGAAGATTTACACGCGTTGTGATTACAGACAGTGATCACGGGTAAATTTCTATTATGTCGTCGATATCAAAACTTGATATCACAGCCAAAAAGTAGAAAAAGCCAGCAAAATGCCGGCTTTTTAGAACAGAGTGGTATTATGACGATTTATGCTTCGTCTTCATTCTCTTCTTCATCATCTTCGTCAGATTCGAAGTAAGTACCCCAACCGTCATAATCAATGCTGTGTTTTTCTGCTAGTTTGATCAGCTTTTCAGCTTGCTCATCAATCAGTTCAGCGTTTAGTGCTGATTCCATTACGGCATCAAAACATACAACCTTGCCGCCGCCATCTTCAGGATCAAGCTCTAGCTCTTCTGCTTCTAAAACATCAAAACCAAGTTTAAATGCTTCAACTGCAGCAGCTTCTAGTTCTTCAAACGTATCTGCAGAGAAGTGGTGCTCAATAGTGTAAAGCGCCTCTGGCTCACTGCCATCTTCAAGTAATGCGGCAATGATTTCGCGCGTTTCTTCTTTTTGCTCTGCAATCAATTCTGCGTAAGACATGGTATCACTCCACCTATGGAATAAATTTGCTGGCAAATATCGCATGGTTTGCACTCAATTACCATATGTTACGCATAAGGCAACGCTAAATTGATCTTAATCAACCGTTAGTGGATTAGCACTAAACACCAACATAAGAATGCTAATGCATAATATTCCATGCTTATTACACCCATTATTGACTAATGACCGTAGCACAAGCCTTTATCTTAATTCTGCATAGCCATTATTCGCATAGCCACTCATTTTTTTTACACTAATATCCCCAGCTTAAAAATGACATCCTACGGGCATAATATAAATGCAAAAAAACTGTGAACAATCGTTGAGTTAGAAATTATATTCCACTTTAGAATCATGATATTCCACCGCTAAATGAGACTTTTTTACTGCCAATATCCAAGACTACAATATATTAAATTAATTACGTTTATTGTTTGTTCCCTTATTTTTTCATGAGTGATCCGTATCTCTCATGCAGACAAACACACCTTATGGTTATCACTAACCGACGGTGCAGGAGATAACCATGACGACACATACAGAGATTAAACCCGTAAAGAAAAGCTTCTTTACTCAGTTAAAATTCCCATCGGCTTATACCATTTTATTTATGCTGATTGCTTTTGTTGCTGCTCTCACATGGGTTGTACCAGCAGGGCAATATGATCGTGAAATGAATGCTGAACTTGGTAAAGAAGTCCCTATTACTGGCACTTACAAACCAGTTGATAGCAATCCTCAAGGCGTTATCGATGTGTTATTGGCTCCAATAGATGGCTTTTATAACCATGAGTCTTATGAAGCAGCCGCCATTGATGTGTCATTATTTATTTTAATTATTGGGGGTTTCTTAGGGCTCGTTACTAAAACAGGCGCGATTGATGCTGGTATTGAACGCGTAACCGCCCGCTTACACGGTAAAGAAGAGTTAATGATCCCGATTCTGATGGGACTGTTTGCCGCTGGCGGCACTATTTATGGCATGGCAGAAGAATCATTACCTTTTTATACGCTACTTGTTCCGGTAATGATGGCGGCACGTTTTGATCCCTTAGTTGCAGCAGCAACAGTATTACTTGGCGCTGGCATTGGAACCCTAGGATCAACCATTAACCCCTTTGCTACCGTTATTGCTTCTAATGCAGCAGGTATACCTTTTACTGATGGCATTATGCTACGGGTTATTATTCTTACTGTCGGTTGGTTAATCTGCGTTGCTTATGTCATGCGTTACGCAAAAATGGTCCGTACTGATAAAACTAAATCAATTGTATATGATAAATATGAAGAAAATAAAACGCACTTTCTCAGTAATCAATCAGATCAGATGCTCGAATTCACCACTACCCGTAAAGTTATTTTAGCCATTTTTGGACTATCTTTTGCGGTAATGATTTATGGCGTTGCAATTGCAGGTTGGTGGATGCCACAAATATCAGCGATGTTCCTTGGTACTTCAATTATTATTGGCTTAGTTTCACGCATGAGCGAGGAAGATTTTTCTACCAGCTTTATTGATGGAGCACGAGATCTCCTCGGAGTAGCGTTAATTATCGGTATTGCGCGTGGCATTGTAGTGATCATGGATCGCGGTATGATCACAGATACCATCTTAAATTCAGCTGAACATATAGTGACGGGGCTCTCGGCTGTAGTGTTTATTAATGTGATGTATATATTAGAAATATTACTGTCCTTTTTAGTGCCTTCAACCTCAGGACTCGCGGTACTGACGATGCCGATCATGGCACCACTGGCTGATTTTTCAGGGGTCGGACGGGATCTGGTTGTAACCGCTTATCAATCAGCGTCAGGCGTCGTCAACCTTGTCACACCGACTTCGGCGGTAGTTATGGGAGGACTTGCCATTGCACGCGTCCCTTATGTACGCTGGTTGAAATGGGTCGCACCATTATTAGGTATTATTATTGTATTTACGATGGTGGTACTCAGTGTTGGCGTGATATTAATGTAGCTCGTTAATTCACGTTTAAATTAATATCATTTATTAAAACCGCCAACTGGCGGTTTTTTATTATCCATAATAAACATAACCATTGTTATTATCACAGAGCCATAAAATAGTTATTTATTCGGTTATTTTATAATTCCCTGCACCTATCTATTTATCTTAAAAAAACCATGACCTTTCAAACAATTTAAACACTAAATAAAAACATATTTAAATTTAAAAAATAACATTAATACAAATAGA
>CAMQXY010000115.1 GCA_947039005.1 uncultured Photobacterium sp. | reverse complement strand
CCGACATCAATTAACCAACATAATTAACTAACATCAACTAACCGACATCAATTAAGGTCACACTGCCATCATCATTAATTTCTGCCATTTTTCCTGACGGCTCTTTAAGCGCCAATAACGTCACAAAACCGATAACAGCAGTTAATGCGATAATGATAAAAAAAGTACTGTACTCAACCATGGATAAAATAGTCAGATAACACACTGCCCCCACATTGCCATACGCCCCTGTCATCCCAGCAATTTGACCAGTCATACGGCGTTTAATTAATGGCACAACAGCAAATACTGCCCCTTCGCCAGATTGGACAAAGAACGAACAAATCATTGCCGCTAACACCGCACTCCATAGGGGCCAACCGACAGTAATATTCGCCATTAACAAATACCCCATCGCTAAACCCGCCGTTAAAATCAATAACGTTGCTTTACGACCAAATCTATCCGATAACCAACCTCCTCCTGGGCGAGAAATCAAATTCATAAACGCATAAGAAGACGCAACCACCCCCGCCATCACAGGCGTTAAAGTAAATATCTCAGCAAAAAATAAAGGCAACATTGAGACAACAGCTAGCTCTGATCCAAAGGTGGTAAAATAAAGCACATTAAGCACTGCAACCTGACGAAATGAATAACGATGTATGGCAGGTACTGGCTCCGTTAATATCTTTCGATTAGCTAACCACAATTGTTTAATATCAATAAGATAAAGCCCTACTAATCCTATATAAATAGCATAACTAATCTCAACTTCTAACATGTCAATCGCTGGTGATGATAGCTTCCAGACTAATAACGCCATTGCCGCATACATCGGAATTTTCATTATGATTAATAACAATAAATCACCGCGTGAAGTAACCTCCATCGCCCCGATATGCTTTGATTTATAATACGTTGCACCCTTGGGGGTATCTGTAACAGTGAAATAGAAGATGGCAGCAAAAATAACACTTAACCCGCCAGTCACCGCCATTGCATAACGCCAACCATCATCACCACCAAACCACAATGCTAATGACGGCAATGTAAACGCAGCAGCAGCAGAGCCAAAATTACCCCAACCACCATAAATACCTTCAGCAGTACCGAGTTCATGATGTGGAAACCATTCAGACACCAACCGAATCCCGATCACAAACCCTGCCCCAATAAAACCGAGGGCAAAACGGGCCATAGCAGCTTGCATAAACGTAGTTGAAAACGCAAACACAAAACAGGGAATGGCACATAGTGCTAATAACAAGCTATACACTATGCGTGGACCATATCTATCCGTCAGCATGCCAACCACAACCCGCGCCGGGATCGTTAACGCCACATTTAATATTAATAAGGTTTTAATTTGCTCGGTGGTTAATCCTAATGACGTTTTTACCGCTTGCAACAAAGGTGCAAAATTAAACCACACCATAAAAGTAATAAAAAACGCCAACCAACTTATATGGAGTATTTTCATCTTGCCGCGAAAAGAGAACAAATTAAACTTAATATAATTAGACATCATTGCTCCCTGTTAGCGTATTAAAGAAACGATAAGTTGTACCTGAACACTACCGTTAAAGCGCCGCACAGGATAAGTTGGCACTAACATTTCTGCCGATTCTAAACATTGACCACTTTCAAGACAAAAATGCTGTTTATAAAGCGGAGAAGCTACCACCACGATCCCATTTAATGAGCCGATTATGCCACGTGAAAGAACATTCGCTTTACCTATCGGATCATAATTATTAATCGCATAAAGGGTATTATTATGACTACACAAAAACAGCGCTATCTGATGACCATTCACCAATACACACGCACCAGCATCAAGGTATAAATCATCTTCATCACAAACAGTAATCCATTGATTAATCATAACTTATCCTTGATCGGTAATATTAACAACCGCAATAGTCTCACCACTTTCAGGCCACACTATCGGCGTACGTTGCTCTCTAATCGTTTGGTAAGCCAAACCCAGATCAGGCTGACGACTATTAATAAAATGTTGAAACCGACGTAACTCTTGCGGTGACTCAAGGGTAGTTTTCCATTCACATTGATAGTGACTCAAACTAGCGGCCATTTCTTGCTCAAGTTCAGCGTTAATATTTAACGCATCATCAATCACCACTTGGCGTAAATAATCAATGCCACCATCAAGATTTTCTAGCCATACCGATGTTCGCTGTAACCTATCGGCGGTACGTATATAAAACATCAACACTCTATCGATATACTGGATCAAAGTGTCGTTATCGAGATCAGCAGCAAACAAATCACCATGACGAGGACGCATACCACCGTTACCTGCAATATATAAATTCCAGCCCTTCTCTGTCGCGATCACACCAATATCTTTTGACTGTGCTTCTGCGCATTCGCGGGTACAACCAGACACTGCAAACTTGAGTTTATGCGGTGAGCGCAAGCCCTTATAACGATTTTCAAGATTGATAGCAAAAGCCATGCTATCTGCCATTCCATAGCGGCACCATGTTGATCCCACACACGATTTCACTGTTCGTACCGATTTACCATACGCGTGTCCAGTTTCAAATCCGGCATCGACAAGTAACCGCCAAATTTGGGGTAATTGATGTAACTGTGCCCCAAATAAATCAATCCGTTGTCCGCCAGTAATTTTGGTATAAAGATTAAATTGTTGGGCAACTTGACCTAATATAATTAATTTTTCAGGGGTGATTTCTCCAGCAGGAATACGAGGTACAACCGAATACGTACCGTCTTTTTGCATATTACCAAGGTAAATATCATTAGTGTCTTGCAAGCCAACATGTTGCGGCTCAAGAATATAATCATTCCAAAATGACGCCAGAATAGAACTAACCGCGGGCTTACAAATATCACAACCTAAGCCTGTCCCGTACTCGGTTAATAAGTCACTAAAAGTATTGATTTTTTTAATCCGAATAATGTCGGCTAATTGCTGGCGGCTATAACTAAAATGTTCACATAAATGATGATTAACCTCATGGCCTCTCGCTGCCAATTCCGTTTCCATTATTTGTTTCGCAAAAGTGGCACACCCACCACAGCCGGTGCTCGCTTTGGTCATTGATTTAAGCTGCGTCATATCAACACACCCGTCAGCCACCGCTTGGCAAATTTGACCTTTATTAACATCAAAACATGAACAGACTTGCGCTTCATCACCGAGTAGATCATCGGTGGCTGTCATTTGAGAGCTAGCAGCCAGTGCTTCCGGCATTAATAATAACGAAGGCGGAGTGGGTAATGGCAATTGATTTAGCACCAACTGCAATAATGACGAATACTGATCGACATTGCCGACTAACACCGCACCAAGTAATTTATCCCCTTGTTTTGATACAATAATCCGCTGATAACTTTGTTCAACATCATTGGATAAACTGAACACTTGCGCCGCATCAACTGATGTATGAACCTCGCCAATACTGGCAACATCAACCCCTAATAATTTCAGCTTGGTGCTCATATCAGCACCCGTAAATTCAGCATCAATGCCGCACATAATAGAAGCAGCAACCCGTGCCATTTTATAACCTGGCGCAACTAAACCAAAAATACGGTTATTCCATAATGCACATTCACCAATCGCGTAAATATCAGTATCACTGGTCTGACACTGATCATTAATCACAATTCCGCCACGTTCACCAAGGGTTAACCCTGCTTGCTTAGCCAATGCGTCTTGGGGACGAATACCCGCAGAAAACACCACCATATCAGTGTCTAATTCAGTGCCATCAGCAAAAATAAGTTTATAGCGGCACTGATCACCCGCAATAATTTTCTCAGTCGCTTTACGGGTATGTACTTTGACCCCTAATGCTTCAATTTTTTGACGTAATAACTCACCGCCCCCTTCATCAAGCTGCACCGCCATTAACTGTGGAGCAAACTCGACCACATGGGTTTCTAGCGCCATATTTTGCAGTGCATTGGCCGCTTCAAGTCCGAGTAAACCCCCACCAATGACGACCCCAACCCGACTTTGTTTACCTGATTCGGCAATGGCTTCTAAATCATTAATAGTACGGTAAACATGACAATGCTCTGCGTCATTGCCGATAATCGGTGGTACAAACGGGTATGATCCCGTGGCTAATATCAAATGATCATAAGCAATCTTTTCACCTTGCTCAGTAACAACATACTTATGCTCACGATCAATGGCTGTCACCCGCTGATTGACGTGATAACTTACACCTGCTTGTTGATAATCCGCCTCATGAGCAAGCGCTAAATCAGCGGCAGTTTTACCACTAAAATAATGGCTGAGTTGAACCCGATCATAAGCTAAGCGATCTTCTTCTGAAAAAGTGATCAATGCGAGTTGGTGATCACTATCAAGCGCTAACACTTGTTCAATAAAATGATGCCCAACCATGCCGTTACCAACAATAACAATCCGTTTTCTATCCACGTTGATCTCCTTATCTACGCCCATTTTTTATGATTATTCATCGATGTTAAATTATCTATTTGGGGCTGATGCCACGCCAAGCTATCGCTCAAACTCACCACTTCGCCAATAATAATCAATGCGGGTGATACTATTTGTTGTTGCTTAACTTGCGCTGCTAATGTTGCCAATGTCGCGTTAATAACACGTTGCTCATGGGTACAGCCTTTTTCGATGATCGCGGCAGGTGTTGTCACTACTAACCCCGCATTAGCCAGTTGCTGACAGATAAGTTCAACTTTAGATAACCCCATATAAAACACTAAGGTATGGTTAAGATCAGCGAGTGCTTGCCATTCAATAACATGATCTTGATCAGAGTGAACCGTGACGAAAGTACACCCTTGAGAAATACCACGATGGGTTAATGGGATCCCTGCATAGGCGCTACAACCACTTGCAGCAGTAATACCCGGCACTAAATCAACCTTGATACTGTGCTGGCGTAAATATTGCATTTCTTCACCGCCACGCCCAAACACAAACGCATCACCTCCTTTTAGACGACACACTTGTTTTCCCTGCTGAGCTAAACGTACCAATAATTGATTAATCTCCGTTTGAGTCATGCTTTGTTGACCTTTCGCTTTACCCACAAAAATAGTCTGACAACGCGACGGAACCAACGCCATAATCGCTGCACTCACTAAGCGGTCATAAACTACAACATCGGCTTTTTCTACGGTTTTAAATGCTTTTAACGTTAACAAATCGGGATCACCAGGACCTGCACCGACTAACGTCACCACGCCTTGACTATTTTTAGTATCAATAGCTTGTGTCACCTGACTCCATTGAGTATTAATTTCATCAGTAAGTAACGAATATTGTTGCGGCTTCAATGGCTTCACAGTTCACCTCTTATTGTTTCTTGATGAAGATTGATGACTTCACTTATTTCATCTTCTTATTTATTCATACAGCAAACTTAATGCCATCAGGTAATAAATATCCTACTAACATAAGCAATCCTTTTATTTTTAATAAGTTAAAAAGAAATTAAATAAATATAGAAACAAGAATAAAACCATCCAATAAACAACAAACACCGTTATGGTGCATTATTTATAATATTTGCACCAAAATAATTAAATTTTCATAGGTACTAATAACAAAAACAGTCACAACAATATATTAACCATGAAAATAACAATAAATATCAGTAAATTAAATAAACAACAAACACATGAATATATATACAAGGCTATTGGTATATATATTGCTATTAATTAACCATGCTATTTTTTATTACATCGAAAAAAGGAGACACAGCCAATGAATAAAGAAGCTTCATGGGTAAAATCAACCTGTGCTTATTGTGGTGTTGGCTGTGGAATAGAAGCTCGAATAAATAACAAAGGTCAACTTGATATAAAAGGTGATGATCAACATCCAGCCAATAAAGGTAAATTATGTACCAAAGGATTAACCTTGGCAGAAACACTCATTAATGATAATCGAATGCTAACGCCACAAATATTAAATAAACCTGTTAGCTGGAATGAAGCATTAGATGAAGCCGCCCTTCAGCTACAAGATGTTATTAATCATTATGGCGCAAATGCGGTGGCTTTTTATGTTTCAGGGCAATTACTCACCGAAGATTATTATGTGATAAATAAACTAGCGAAAGGTTTTATTGGCACCGCAAATATTGATACCAACTCACGCTTATGTATGTCATCAGCCGTAGCTGGGCATCAACGGGCTTTTGGTGAAGACTGTGTCGCTGGCTGTTACGATGATTTAGAAGCAGCAGAAGTGGTCATTTTAACGGGATCTAATCTTGCTTGGTGTCACCCCGTTCTTTTTCAACGCCTAAAACAAGCACAGAAAGAGCATCAAACTAAAATTGTAGTGATCGATCCGCGCCATACTGCAAGCTGTGATATTGCCGACTTACACCTTGCAATTACTCCTGGTAGTGACGTGGCACTCTTTAATGGCTTACTAAGCTACTTACATAATAATAATAAATTTGATCAAGACTATATCAATGCCCATACCCATAATATTGAAGCCACATTAGCAACCGCCCTCACTCAAGATACAAATGTCAGCCAATTAACGGGGATAAGTGAAGAACAACTGCACACTTTCTATCAACTATTTGCGAACCACCCCCGTACAGTAACGGTTTACTCTCAAGGGGTAAATCAATCAACATCAGGCACGGACAAAGTCAATGCTATCATCAACTGTCATTTAGCAACCGGCCGCATCGGTAAAGCAGGGGCAACGCCGTTTTCAATTACAGGTCAACCAAACGCAATGGGGGGACGAGAAGTTGGTGGTTTAGCGACAACCTTAGCGGCACATCTTAGTTTTGATCGCCACGATCATTGGCAATTACTGAGTGATTTTTGGCAAACGGATAAACTGGTGACTCAGCCTGGGCTTAAAGCGGTTGATATGTTTGATGCGATTGCAGCAGGCACAATAAAAGCGGTATGGATCATCGCAACCAATCCCGCAGCTAGCTTACCTAACAGCAATAAAATCAATCAGGCATTAGCACAATGCCCCTGCGTGATCGTGTCTGATTGTGTCAATGATAACGATACACTGCGCCACGCTACAATTAAACTTCCGGCTCAAGGTTGGAGTGAAAAATCAGGCACTGTCACCAATTCAGAACGCTGTATTTCCCGTCAACGACGTTTATTGCCGACCCAAGGCGAAGCTAAACCTGATTGGTGGATCATCAATCAAATCGCTAACCGGATGGGGTTTAAAGACAGTTTTAATTACACCAATGAAGCCCAAATATTTGCCGAACATGTCGCTTTAACGAGCGAGAATAATCACCCTAATCAAACTCCACGCTTATTGAATTTAAGCGGGCTCAGTCATCTTACCCAACACGATTATGACTCTTTATTACCGCAGCAATGGCCAATTAATGAAGATAATATTAGCCATCAGCGGTTATTTAGTGATGGGATATTCCCCACTCAAGATGGACGTGCTCACTTTATCGCAACGCCTTATCGTCCACTTGCCACTAATACCTCAACCGACTATCCACTATTACTGAATACGGGCAGAATCCGCGACCAATGGCATACCATGACGCGCACAGGACTTTCGGCTTCCCTTGCTCACCATATTCAAGAACCGCTGATCTCAATTCATCCGCAAGATGCCAAGCAATATCAACTCAATAATAATCAATTAGTTAGCGTAAACAGCCAGTACAGTAACGCTATTTTTCGGGTACGCATTAGCACTGATGTTCAACCTCATAATGTCTTTATTGCGATTCATTGGACGCAACAGACGTCATCATCTGGCAGCATTTGTGCTTTGATTGGCGACCAGCGCGATCCTATTTCAGGGCAACCTGAATATAAAGCGACGGCGGTTCAATTAACGCCACTGACTTATACCACCGATGCTATCTTAACCACTACTGAAGCCCTAACATTAACGGACTTACCCCCCCAGACCGCACTTTACTGGGTATGTAAAAAAGTCAAAACAGGTTATCAATATTGTATTAGTTCACACTTAACACCTAGTGCATTAGAGCATATTCTGATGAGTTATTTTATGAAATCAACACAACAACATCTCCGTGCAATCACCCATCAGAGCCGCCGAGCAGTGGTGATTGAAAATGCGTATTGTATTAGCTCACTGAACATTCACCCCCATGATAGTCATCATTATCTCACCTCATCACCGAACATCATCGCAATGCATCGGTACGATCTGGAACTGCACCATTTTCTCAATGGTGACGATAACCTTGCTGCTACTGACATTATTTGTACCTGTAAACAAATAACCCGACAGCAACTTGTTTCAACTATCACAGATAAAAAAATACAAGATGTAGAAACATTAAGCTGTGTAACAACGGCTGGAACGGGGTGTGGAGGGTGCTTAAATGAATTAGAGACTTTACTTAAACCAAATAAAACTGATGAGATCAGAGAACAAAACTATAAACGTAAGCATCTATAATTAATAATAATGCTCACGTTTATGTATATCGAATAATAATGACTTATAATTCTTCAACTGCAGAAGTAAAACCTTTAGCGGATAAGTTAAATCCTGCAATATCGACATACTCTTTCTTTTGAAAGAACGTTAATACGTTATCCATATTGCCAGCATTGTTACCAGCATATGCATGGGCAGTACAATTGTGGGTTGCAGGATCATAATGAGTGCTGACACGTAATACGATTTCATCACCTACATTCAGATTATTAAAGACAGGTACATATAACCAATTACGGCATGCTGTGGCTTGAGTTTCCATATGATCAAGAAAATCAATACTCGATAAGCGTTGTCCATTATTGGTGAAATGGAAGATATAAGTCTGGTTACCAAAATCGGTTTTAGTTACTATTTCATTTTGCGCAGGAAGCGCTTGGTAACTATTGTGCTGAGTCGTACCCGCAAAGGCAGTTGGTGCCACTAAACATAATGAAAGTAAAAATGTAGAAATAACGGTGGTTCGGTTAAGCACTGCGGTGCACTCCAATGGCTAAATGTCGCTAACAGCCACCTAATATGCCCATTAGCGATAATAACTCAATAGTTTTTACGTCAATTTTATTTTTAACCACCGTATTTATACATATTTAAAGCTAATCAGTTAATCAATCAGTACTAACGAGTCTAAAATGCCTTTACCACTATGGATCCCACCTTCATTTTCACTCGCTGGCTTACTGCGTATTAAATACCCTGCGTAACCATCGAATTCAGTGACTGGCTCACCATTAAAATAAGCCGTGAACAAGCCTATCTCACTAACGAGATCATTAACAACGCTTACTTGAGCATCACGAACCGCGATAGTAGGTACTTCACGTTCATGGGGATATAAACGTTGCATCAATGCCCACGCATCATATTCAGCCTCGGTTAATTGCGCTAAGGTCTGACTAATATCGTCCCCAAACACACAATGACCACCACCCTCACCTTGATTTTTTAACACCCATTCTGTTTGGGTTGCCTCAGTATTAAACCAATCAATCGTAGCCGCAGTAATCGGTTTCATTTCAGCTAACACACTTTTGACTAATTGTGCTTCTTCAAGGGTTAATCCCCAGCGAATATAGTCTTGTGCTGGCATCATGGTTAACAACATCTGCATGGTTTTGCTGGTAGCAAGTTGCTGACCAATAGTGGCATTTAAAGCAATATGATGCTGCTCAATAAACACTCGCATCTGACTCAGAGTATAACAGCACACCGCTTCATTAAGCTCAGGAGCACAATAATCAGAATATTGATAACCTGCACGTAAATAGACCACATCAACCGCGCCTACACCTTCCAACATCAAACGTTGATTAGCACCCGTTGATAGCTGAGCACTTAATTGTTCAAAAGTCCGTCTTACGGTGCGTAACCCTTGCTGTTGTAACGCCACTTCTAACAGATGCTGATCATAAACATTATCTTCATGCTTCTGCACCACCATCAAAAATACGGGTGTGCCTTGCTCGTTAAAATCAGCTTTTATTTGGGTAGCAGCTGTCACAATGCCGTTAGCTAATTGCGTTAAGCCTTCATTTTCAGCGGGTATTGCTGATGTATCTTCAAGCCACGATTGATACGTCTCAGGCCATTGACGCTGCATAAAGGCATGAAATTCAGTTGCACGCTGACCAAACGGAGCCATACCTGCGGCAATACCATTAAATTCAATGACTTTAGCACCGTATTGACGATCATCCATAAAATCAGTTCGCATCAATAACAATGGCTGACGAGCAGGATCATAACGATGATCCGCATTACCATGGATCTGATGATGTAATGACATTAAGCGTCCAAAAAATGGATCGGCTTTTGCCATATCACTTAATGATGATTGTAAAAATTGATGATCTTCTGAGACATTACTGATCAATTTTGTCAGCAAAGGCACCACACGACGTAAGTGCGCATAAACCTCACGTTCAATCGTCATTGGTGCAATACTAAATGGGCAGTGCCGTGCTGTATTATCAGCTTGACGAAAAGCAACCCCATGCATGATTGCCCATTCACATGCATCTTCAATAATCTGTTGTGATATCAATGTTTTTTTATTTGTTTTCATCATTTAATCGCTCATGAATACAGGT
>CAMQXY010000114.1 GCA_947039005.1 uncultured Photobacterium sp. | reverse complement strand
AGGCTCAGGCTCAGGCTCAGGTGCGATAGGTTCATCGATTAAAGCACCTGCTTGAGATTCGGTGGTCAATGCCGCTTTATAACCTGCTGCGGTGACGATTGCGATAATATCGTCGTCAGTGAGTGATGTCATAACATTGAGCGTATTTTTATCGAGAGTAATAATCTCAATATTATCTTGAGTTAATGCTGCGGTTAATTTAGCGACGCATTTACCGCAGGATAGACCTGTTAAGGTAAAATTATAATGGTACTGTATTTGACTTGTTACGACCTGATAACCTAATGCGACAATTAAGTTTGTTAGTGCTTGCTCACTTATCGAGCCAGAAACATCCGCACGTTGTTTGCTAATATTAAAATGTGCAATGTCATTACGGTCACTTAATGCTTGTTCTACTTTGGCGACACAGCGACCACAAGATAGTCCAGCAAGAGGTAATTGATAATGAAAGCCGACCTGATAGTCTAATGCTGTAATTGCATCAAACAAAATGGGTAAAGGACTATCTGTAGAAACAGTGATTTGTTCAGGATTAATATCAATAAGTTGGATTTCAGGCAGCAGGCTGATGGCATCACGAATTTTATTAACGCAACGCATACAGCGTACATTGGCAAGAGGAAGAGTAATTGTATTCATATGCTCGCCTTTTTATGCATAGGTGAAATAATGCAACAAGCTTAATCCTTCCAGTAACTATAATGTCAAGGCTTGTTTTTAACCAAAGAGAGAGAATAACGGATGATGAGTATTAGTGATGTTGCTAAACAAACAGGGTTAACTGCCAAAACGATTCGTTTTTATGAAAGCAAAGGGGTGATCAGTGCTGCACCACGAGGGGCTAATGGTTACCGTTATTACAATGCAAGCCATATTGCGGAGCTGCTATTGATTAAGCGTTCTCGAATGATTGGGTTTTCTTTAGATGAGTGCCAACAATTATTGGCACTATCGACTAATCCAGATCGTCATAGTCGAGAAGTTAAGCAAAAAGCCCTGCAAAAATTAGTGGAGATTGATCATAAAATTGAGGAATTGAAGCAAATTAAATTAACACTGACTGCGTTGACTGAGCAGTGTCCTGGTGATCAATCCGCTAAGTGTCCAATTTTAGACAGCCTAACGAATAACGGCTAAATAACGAATAAAAAGTGTTATTTAGCCGTGAGTTTGTTAGTGACCACTATCCATCATTGATAAGGTACCATCATAAGGAATGACGTGTAGTTGCTTCGTTGGTGATGAGCTGTAACTGACCATGGTATTTTTGTCTAATCGCTTGAGATTAAATTGGTGCCAAAAGCGTTCATTGGTCCAATTAAGACTTTCAATAGCGGCATCGGTAATTTTTTTAGTGTGATCTTCACTATCGACGACTAAGACTGCAGCATTACCAAAAGCATAGAAATAAAGCCCTTTTAAAACGGTATAACCGTTGTCATTTTTAGGGTCTGGATAGTCAATTAGCGTATATTGACCGAATTTACAGCTGCCAAATTGATCGTGGCTGGAGGTTACGTATTTATAGTTAAAGTCACACCCCATACCGTTAATAACGGGGTATAGCATTAGAACTAATAATGCTATGACGAGGTATTTAAATTTTTTCATACATTTTTCCAGTGGTATCGATGTAAATCGTGCTGTTACTTTTTGCGTCTTGTGGCAGCTTTTGGAGATTAAGTAGCTCTATGTTACCACAAATCTTTTGATTATTAACGGATACACATGGTGGTGACTGCCAACTACTCGTCCATAGCATAACCCAAGCAAACATGGTAACTAAACAAATACCGTAGCCAATTTTTGCCATGGTAGGTAATGGCTTGGCTGTTGATGTCGTTTTTGTGTGGTTTATATTCGCACCAATATTATTGTTGTCACTATGGTGATCGACTGGCTGTAATTGTTCGGTGCTATGTTGCTCATGGTCGGCAATAACTTCAGGTTGAAAGTGTTGTTGAACAAAGGTGTTATTAGCAATGGTAAAACCTGCGCCTTTAATTGTAATAATAATTTCATTTTTACTTTTAAATGCTTTGCGTAAGTTAGCGATAGCAACATTTAATGAATTTGGAACAACGACTTTATCTGGCCAACCAATTTCAAGTAGTTTTTCTCGACTGATAATTTCGCCACTGTTATCAATTAAATATTGGAGGATTTTTGTCTCGCTAGCACTAAGTTTAGTGGTGGCTTCTTGGTTGGTATAAGCACTTTTTTGCGGCTCGAAAACATCCTTACCGTATTTATATATGATCATGGCTTTGACTACCTATCTTAGTGTCTGTTATTTCGCAGTACACTTTTAAAGGCGACTGCTTTTTTATAGTTATGGGCTTTCAGTATCAAAGCGCTTGGGTGTTCATAGCGATAGCAAATTATCATTTATTGTCAGAAAGACAAGGATAACAAGGGAGCTATTCTTTGTATTTCGACGTTGAAAAAATCTGTTATACATCTCGAATGTTTATTTTCAAAACAAATGCTAACAAAAAAAAATATTTATGGAAGAGATGATAAAGAATAATTATACCTATAAAAGGGTGTATATGATTATTTATCACATTATATATAGTATAAAATAGTGTGTTTTTCATATTTTTTTTTATACGGTCTCGGCAAACAAATTAATCCCTAATTTCATGTTTTTAATTGATTAATCTGATAATTGCCGATTGTTTTATGTTTTTTTATATGAATTATTTTGTTTTAAAAAAACGTTTTTTTTATTTATCTAAATTTGTTCTGAAAGATTTATTTTTCAGAAGCCATTTTTTTGACGCGTGTGAAAAAACGCCAATTAATTGTGAACATCATTTTTTATTATTTGCCTTAATGCAAACTCAGTCACAGAATAGGTGGGTTCCTGACAAAGGCTGTCCTGCGATACACGCTTAAAAAAAACAGATAGTACGCACTTATATGGACAGACAATTAGAAAGTTTTAAAAGTATTTAACCGGAGTTAAACATGAAATTGAAATCTCTATCTCTAGCTGTAGTAGCAGCTTTATCTCTAGGCGTTGCTACATCAGCAATGGCTGCTGATGCACCTGCAGCGGCTACAAATAGCACTGCTCTAACTCAATCAGCAGCAACTGGTCACTGGTACGCTGGTCAAGGCCACGGCTTCTGGGTTGGTGGTGCACTTGGTATGGCTTACAGCGGTAGTGCTGATTCAGGCGCATTTGGCGGTCAAACTAATGCTCCTAGTGTTAAACTAGACGCTGGTTACGACTTTAACCAATACGTTGGTACATACGCTAGCTACGACTTCATGTACAACCTAGGCAATGCTGATATGCATATCGGCACTTTAGGTGTTAAAGGTAACTTACCTCTTACACAGAAATTATCTGCGTTTGGTAAAGTAGGTGCTTCTTACATCTTCTCTGATAATAATGAATCAGCTCGTAAAGCACTTGATGGCCTAGGTCACCTACGTTCAAATAGCTTCTCTGCAACAGCTGGTTTAGGTCTGTCTTACCAGATCACTAACGCACTATCTACTCAAATCGGTGCTGATTACTACCAAAACCTACGTACTTCAAAAGGTCACGCTGATCTAACTCAAGCGTACTGGGGTATGACATACAAGTTTGGTCAACCTGCAACACCAGTAATTGTTACTAACAATGTAGAAGTTGTTAAAGAAGTTGCTGTTGAAGCACAAATCCCAACTCGTTCATCTTACGTTCTACCATACCAAAATGGTGAAACTAAGCTAAACGCTTACGGTCGTTACAACCTAGGTGAAATTGCTGCAACTATGCAAGCTAACCCAGAAGTTAACGCTCAAATCATCGGTCGTACCGATAGTGTTGGTAGCCAAGCTGTTAACGATAAAGTGTCTTCTGAGCGTGCAGCAAACGTTGCTAGCTTCCTAGAAGCAAACGGTATTAGCGCAACTCGCTTAACTGTTTCTCACGTTGCTAACACTAACCCAATCCAAACTAATAAAGCAGACAGCACTAACTACGTGCAGCGTTCAGTACAAATCATTCTTAAGTAATTAAGACGATTGTACAAACGGTCTAGTTTTAACTAGTTTGAATTTTAATGCCGATGAGAGATCATCGGCATTATTTTATTTGATTGTTATCTCAATAGCCTGTTTAGGGATGATTAAAGCAATCTATTGAGATTAAGATTGAGCTGTAGAGCAATGATGAAAAAGAGTAGATTCTGTTTATTAATATTATTAGCGATTTCATTGACGGGCTGTTTTTCTAATCAGCAATTAAAGAAATCAACGCAACTGGTTGGAGAATGGACACTCAAAGGTGGGGTCTGTATCCCTGGAGTGACCAAGCATAGACCTAAATTAGATATTAATGCTGATATGAAGGTTTCTGGCTTTACCGGTTGTAACCAATTTAAAGGTCGTTTAATTGCGGCTGATGGTAGTTTTACTTTGCCTAGTGTTACACGCAGAATTTGTTTGCCAGAGCTTGTGACCCAAGAAGAAAATATGCTCAATGTTTTGCGTAGTGCAACCAGTATTGAAGTAATTAATGATACCTTGGTCGTTGATTCGGGTAATAAATTTTTAGTGTTTGAAAAAACCAATGCTAGTTAATTTCAAGATTAGATAAATGAAAAAAGGCCCGTGAGCATGATGCTGACGGGCCTTTTTTTATTGGATTAAATTAATATAACAATGAATACAGTTGACGACGATAATTAGCTGCGATGGGATTTCCTTGACCTAATGCGGCTAAAATATCCATCATGGTTTTTTTGGCATTGCCATCAGCAAAATTAAGATCACGGCGAAGAATATCCAATAGTAGTGCCAATGCTTCTTCATTGCGATTTACTTGGCTATATTGAACAGCAAGCTCAAATGCAATATTTGCATCACTTGGATTAGCCGCTAATTTTTGTTCTAACTGCTGAATTTCCGGAGAGTTGCCTGCTTGTTTATGTAATTCAAGTTTAGCAATCAAGCCTTTATATTTAGCATCTTGATCTTGCATTGGAATGGTTGCAAGAATTAATTCCGCTTCATCAAATAATCCAGCCGCGACTAAACACTCAGCAATCGCAAGTTCAATAATACTATTTTTAGGGAATTTGTGTGCCAGTTGGCGCAGTAATGCTAGTGCTTGATTATAATCTTGGCTTTCTACTAACGTTAATGCATGTTGTAGCTGAAGTTCTTCAGGTGTCGGTAAATGACGATGTAGCATTTCACGTAATGTTTGTTCTGTTTGCGGGCCTGCAGAACCATCAACAGGCTGACCACCTTTAAATAAGGCAACAGTAGGCAAACCACGAACACCAAACTGAGAAGCTACCATTTGTTGTGTTTCACAGTTCACTGTCGCAAGTGTAAATTGGCCTTGATATTCACGTGCAATTTTTTCAAGCGTTGCATTCACTTCAAGGGTTTCTGGCATTGAAGGCGCCCAGAAACTGATGGCTACCGGCGTTTGCATCGATTGATCGATGATTTGCTGGAGATTCTGTTCGTTTAATTCAAGAGCGACATTTTGATACATGTGCTGATATCCATTGGCTATTTGAAAGGCTATATCAAATATATGGGGATGAATCGAGTCGAATCAAGAAAATAGCACTAAATGACGCTAATTATTAAAGGTAACCATTACCGCAATTGTGATACAGAGACAGATAAGATTAATTTGGCGCAACGACATACTACACCTCAGATAAGAAATTTTACGATGATATGAGTCTTTTGACTTGAGACTACTGTAGCGTTTTATTGTGACACTAATGTGACGTTATTATGGTTTTTACAGAGGCGGCTTAATAATATTGATTTAAAGGCTATTTGTTTAACTTTAAGTGCTGAAATTGGCGGGATATATCGATATTGAATTTTTAGATGTTGTTTTTATCACCATATTTTTCGAATGTGATAGCTGAATTTAGCCATAATAAACGCTGCTATTATGGCCTGTATTCTACTAATTACTCTTAATTAGCAGTTTATCTAACCACTTTGTTGGTAATACACGGCGAAGAAAGCCAAAAATATGAGTTGGTTGAGTAACGTAATAGCGTGCTTTTGGATGCTTGCTGTTAATTATAGCTAACACCTGCTTAAAGACTGCATCTGGACCTAAGGTGAATTTATTATTCGGGGTTGAAGTGCCTAACCGATGCAATGTTTGCTGGTAAGCATCTTGATGGCGAGAGTGATTAATATCAATATGCTGTTCAAATTGATGTTTAGCATTTTGGCGAAAATGGCTTTCAATGGGACCGGGTTCAATTAATGCAATTTTTATAGCAGTATTCGCTAGTTCTAATCGTAACGTATCGGTATAACCTTCAATCGCAAACTTACTGGCATTATAAGCACCACGATATTTCATCGCCACTAAGCCTAATACTGAACTGTTTTGAATAATCTTGCCGTGACCTTGTTGTAGCATCAGCGGGATCACTGCGCGAGTAAGTTGATGCCAACCAAAAAAGTTAGTTTCAAATTGGGCGCGTAAGGCGTCTGTCGGTAAATCTTCTAATGCCCCTGGTTGCCCGTAAGCGGCATTATTAAACAACATATCTAATTGGCCATTCGCTAAAACCAATGCTTGTTTTAATCCACGATCAATCGATTCAGGGCAACTAAGATCTAGTTGAATACAATTAATACCTTGGTTGTTTAATCGCTCAACATCGCGTAATTGGCGGCAACTGGCGATCACGTTATAGCCTAATTTATTGAGTTCGGCGGCGCAGTGATAGCCAATGCCAGAACTACAGCCAGTGATTAAAATAGACGCTGTCATTATAAGCTTTCCTTGTTGAGATAAGGTTTAAGTTGCTGAGCCATAAATTGGGCAATAAGTGGCTGTGCTTCAACTGTTGGATGAAGTCCATCTTTCATCATTAGTTTAGGCTGAACAATGATATCAATAAGAAAAAAAGGCAATAGCGGCACTTTTAATGATTGGCTCAGCGTAGGATAGGTATTACGAAACAGTTCGTTATAACGCTTACCATAATTAGGCGGGATTTCAATTTGCATTAATAACGGCTGGGATCCCATTTCTTTAATTAAAGTGATCATCTGGCTAACGTTATTGCGTAATATTTTAGGGTGAAAGCCGCGTAAGCCATCATTGGCACCTAATTCGATTAATACTATGTCAGGCTGATATTGCTTAAGCAGTTGTGGCAGACGCGCTAAGCCATTGCCACTGGTATCACCTGAGATGCTGGCATTAATGATTGTCGTCGGTTGAGATTGTTGGGCTAATATTTCAGGCAATAAAGCCGGCCAACTTTTATTCGCAGGCATTTGATAGCCAGCACTTAAACTATCACCCAAGACCAATAGTGTTTGACTAAATGCTGTCGATGAAAATAACAGCATTATTAATGAAAGGATTCGTACCATGTCAGTCTCCGTAATAAAAGCACACTCTGTCTCTAAACAGGTTACAACAGCCTTGTCGCTGATGACCATTTTGCAGGATGTTTCGCTTGAGGTCGAGCAAGGTGAGTCAATTGCGTTAGTCGGTGTGTCGGGAGCAGGAAAATCGACCCTAATGACGTTGCTGGCAGGGTTAGATGTGCCAACAACTGGTGAGATCGAACTATTAGGTCATAAGCTGACAACCTTAGATGATGAACAACGAGCCCAATTGCGCAGTGAATCGATTGGATTTGTGTTTCAAAACTTCCTGTTATTACCGACTTTAACTGCGTTAGAAAACGTTACCTTGCCGTGTTTAATTCAAAATAAAGCCATTGATATTGAACGCGCTAAACAATTGTTAGCTGTCGTTGGTCTACAAGGACGAGAGACCCATTTACCGAGTCAATTATCAGGTGGCGAGCAACAACGGGTTGCATTAGCACGGGCGTTTATGATCAACCCTAAAATTTTGTTTGCTGATGAGCCAACGGGTAATTTAGATCAACAAACTGCGGCGATGATCATTGAGTTATTGTTTGATCTTAATCGAGATAACGGTACAACACTGATATTAGTGACCCATGATGATGTATTAGCAGCACGGTGCGATCGAGTGATGCGGTTAGATAATGGTGTATTAAGTAGGGAACAGGATAGGCAAGCGAACAAGGACGATCGCCATGTTTAATACTTCTGTTGTTACTAATAATAGATCATTTGTTGTGCGTTGGGCATGGCGTGAAATTCGCCAAGGTCAATTGTGGTTAGTCACTTTAGCCTTGAGTTTGATTATAGCGTGTGTGTTTGCGTTATCGGCATTAGTGAGCCGAGTGGAAGCGATCATTGTTGATCAAGGACGATCAGCGTTAACTGCCGATAGAGTATTAGTTTCCTCGCAGCCCGTTGATGCCTCACAGCTTCAAGCGTTACCAACTGATGCAGTAAAGGTGTCACAGCAAACCCGTTTTGGCACTATGGCATTTAGTGATAACGGCATGCAGTTAGTTAGCGTTAAAGCGGTGGATTCAGGCTTTCCATTACGGGGTGAACTTAGCTTACAAAGTGCAGATACCGCGTTATTAGAACACCATGTAAAACCGAACCAGTTGTGGCTGGCGGAACGGTTATTTTCACTGTTAAACGTGAAAGTTGGTGATGTATTGATGTTAGGGGATGCAGAGTTAAAAATTAGCGGACGCATTACTCAAGATCCAGAGTTATCGTTTAATCCATTTAGCCAAATGCCCACTGTGTTTATTAATCAACAAGACATTGAAGCCGTGGGTGGGGTTCAACCGGGGAGTCGCATCAGTTATCGCTATTATTTCTCAGGTTCAAATAAGGCATTGGCTGATATTCGTCAGCAGTTAACCTTAACGCCAAGCCAGCGGTGGTTAACTGAAAATGATGCCGGACGCAGTGGCGATTTTATTGAACGTGCGCGGCAGTATTTATCATTGACCTTAGTGCTGGTGGTATTAATGGCGGCCGCTACCTTGGTACTTACATGTCAGCATTACGCCACGACTCGTAAGACGGCGGTGGCGATGATGAAAAGCCTTGGCGCGACTCAAGGTTTTTTATGGCGGTGGTTGTTAACTCAGATCGGATTAGTATTTGTGGTCGCGATTGTTATTGGGTTAACGCTCGGATTAGGGCTTGAGTGGTTGCTGCGTTATCCCCTGCAAAACCTACTGCCTGATCAGTTGCCTGCGATGGGGTTTGCACCTTTTGTGATCAGTTTATTGTTGGCATTATTAATTGCACTGCCAGCGTTAGGGATCCCATTGTCACGGTTAGTACAAACCTCCGCAATCCATTCAGTACAAGCATCGACAATAGCATCCCCACCGAGCCGTTTAGCATGGTTATTGTTACTTTTTCCTGTGTTAGCCGCCATTGTGTGGATTGGCACTAACGTATTGGTGTGGTTAACCCTGTTAGGTATCGTGGGGTTGTTGTCGGTTTTAGCGGGCATTGGCATAACGGCTATTTCTTTATTACAAAAATTGAAGCTAGGCGCGGCTTATAGTTTAGCGTTAAGCCGTGTGAATCGCAGTAAAACCAAAACTGCAACTCAACTGGTAGCATTAACTTGTTCATTGATGTTACTGGCTGTAATCGGGTTATTACGTAATGAATTACTCGCGGATTGGCAAAATACGCTGCCAGCGAATGCGCCGAATGTGTTTGCACTCAATATTGCCCCTGAGCAACAGCAAAGCTATTTAGCTGCTTTAGATAAAGCTAATCTAATCCGTTCGCAAGGCTACCCTGTGACGCGAGGGCGGTTAGTGGCAATTAACGATAAACGTTTTTACGCCTCATCAAATGCAACCTCAACGGATCAAGCTGAAGCTAATACTGACATAAGTGATGAGCTAAATCGTAACGCAGATGATGAAAGCGGTGATCCTGCTTTAAGGCGTGAGCTTAACTTCACATGGGCGAAAACATTGCCAAGCCACAATGTAGTGACTAAAGGGCAATGGGGCAAAGCTGAAGGTGTTTCGGTTGAATCTGGAATTGCCAAACGGTTGAATATTAACTTAGGTGACAAGCTGGCATTTACCGTTGGCGGATTGGAATTTAACGCCACCGTTAACAGTATTCGGAATGTTGAATGGCGCAATATGAAGCCTAATTTTTACTTTATTTTTACACCAGATGTGTTGCAGTCATTCCCTGCGACTGGATTAGTCAGTTTTAGAGTTAGCGAGCAGCAAAATGAATTATTAAATACGCTAGCCAGCCAATATCCCACCGTGGGTGTGCTTGATTTACGGATGATGGCAACCCGTATTCAAGGCTTGTTGGCGCAAGTGAGTTGGTCGTTAACGGTGTTAGCTGGGCTAGGTGTTGTCAGTGGTTTATTGCTGATCATGACGTTGTTACGGTTGAGTATTTCAGAGCGCCAAACGGAAATTCAGTTATACCGCACCTTAGGCGCAAGTCGAAAACGTATTGCTGCTACCTTGTGGTTTGAATATGGGATCATTGCGTTGTTGGCTGGTGTGATTGCTGCGATAGGCGCTGAATTTGTCGTAGGTTTGCTGGTGGTCAAAGGCTTTGAGTTGCCGTTTAACTTACATCCGCTGATGTGGTTGGGGTTGCCAGTACTGGCTATTGGATTGGTGTATTTGGTATCGCGGTCGCAGATCAATAAGTTGTTGTTACCGTTAAGGTGAT
>CAMQXY010000113.1 GCA_947039005.1 uncultured Photobacterium sp. | reverse complement strand
AATCAATTTCTTTCACTAACGCGATAATGGTCCATCCCGCTTTTGCTTCCACGGTTGAGGCATCTGTAAATAAATGAATATTTTGTTTAATATCGACACCAAATAAAGGAATAAGTGACACACCTTGATATTGCTGATAATAATCATCAAGAGTGAAGTTATCACTTAACTTAGTATGTTTAATTTCCGCACCTTGGTTAATTAAACGGGTTAATTCTTTATAGCTAATATCATCACCAAAAAGTATCGCACTACTATGCGCTTGAGTCGCAGAATGTTTTTCTAAGCCACTATTATGACGACGACCATTTAAACGAAAGATATTGCGCGATCCAAAGTCGGTTTCATAATGATTTGCGACGACCGCATTAAAGTGCTTATCGGGTGTCAGTGCTAATACATACCCAACCCCAATTAAATCCAAATATTCATCAGCATGGCTAGAAACGGCATTACCATAATAGGTTTCTAAACCCGCCATTCGCGCTGCGCTAATATAATCCCAGTTAGAATCGGTCATCACCACGCGACAGTCATATTTTTGAAGGGCAAGTCCAATTTGTCGAGCGACATCATTCGCCCCAACCACCAAAAAGCCTTTCGGTGACGGTTCGGCAACCCCTAATAATCGAGCGATAGGACGCGCGGTTAAACTTTGTAATACCACCGTACCGATAATCACCATAAAGGTCAGCGGAACTAATAATTGCGCACCAGCAACCCCATCATCAATTAATTTAAGCGCAAATAACGCTGAAATTGCCGCAGCCACAATACCTCTTGGTGCAACCCAAGCTAAAAATAACTTCTCTTTAAACGCTAACTGACTAAACATCGTTGATATAAAAATAGAAGCAGGTCGAGCCACTAACTGAATAATCACAAATAATGCAATCGCTCCCCACCCTAATGCATGAAAATCAGCTAATTGAATACGGGATGCTAGAATTAAAAACAATCCTGAAATTAACAAAATAGTCAGATTTTCTTTAAAATGAAGAATATGGCGAATATCGACATCTTTTGCATTCGCAAGCCACATCCCCATCACCGTTACCGCTAATAATCCCGCTTCCGATTCAAGTACATTCGATCCAGCAAACACACCGAGTACAACAACTAACACCGCAAAGGGTTGTAAATATTCAGGTATAAGGTGATTACGTAGCACATAAGCAATGAACCATCCAGCAACAGCGCCTATCACTAACCCAACTAATAGCATTAATCCGAATACTTCTAAACTGTGTAGTTGGCTACTAGACACAATAAATTCATACACGATCACGACAAAGATAGCCCCAATCGGATCGATCAGAATCCCTTCCCAGCGCAAAATATTAGCGAGTTTTGCTTGCGGCCTTACAGTGCGTAATAACGGCACGATCACCGTAGGTCCAGTCACAACCGTCATCGAACCAAATAAGAACGCCAATGACCAACTAAAATCTAATAAATAATGGGTGGCAACACTGGTAATGATCCATGTAATAATGGCACCAATGGTCACGATACTTTTAACGTTTTTTCGAACTGTTTTTATTTCTGAAAAATTGAGGGTTAAACTGCCCTCAAACAAAATCACCGCAACGGCTAATGAGATCAGCGGGAATAGTAGATCACCAAACAGGATATTCGGGTTAAATATACCTGCTACGGGACCAATGACTAAGCCAGCAATCAACAATAATAAAATCGCGGGTAATTTCATACGCCATGCAAGCCATTGACACCCAAGCCCTAATATTCCGAGACCAGCAATCGTCAATCCAATCATTTCTTGATGCATAGATGGATACTCTTTTTTAAATACAATACAAATAACAACACAGTGTCATAACCTTAAATCATTCGCTTAATAATGCTATTTTTTAAGCAATAAACCAGCCATTACCGTTATGATCCTATTTTACAGCGACAAAAAAGCCGATGGTGCTTTATTTAACAAGCACCATCGGCAGTATTGTTTTATATCAGTCGTTTATAACGAAATCAGTTAGCGCAATTGACGCGAACGGAAATTACGGCCTTTAATACGACCTTTTTCTAATTTCTGTAATGCTTCACGTGCAACATCACGTTTAACCGCAACATACGCACAGTGGTCAAATACATTGATTTTACCAACCGCAGCACCAGCAATACCATTGTCGCCTGTTAGCGCACCTAAGATATCGCCTGGGCGTACTTTTTGCTTCTTACCACCATCGATCATTAACGTGGTCATTTCAGGACGGAAAGTAGGTTGTTCTAACAAATCGCCACTCGGTAACGGCTCGCCTTCAATTTCGCGATCAAGGTAATCTTCAAGTAATTTAACTTTATAATGCTCTTTATCGCTGAATAATGAACAAGCGATACCTTTACTGCCCGCACGGCCTGTACGACCAATACGGTGAACGTGTACTTCAGTGTCACGTGCTAGGTGGTAGTTAATCACCATATCAAGATTATCGATATCCAAGCCACGCGCTGCAACGTCAGTCGCGACTAAAATTGATTTACTCTTGTTAGAGAACAATACTAAGGTACGATCACGTTCACGCTGTTCTAAATCACCATGGAGCGCAATAGAACTAAAGCCAAAGTCTTCTAAATCATCAGACATCTCTTGTGCTTCACGTTTAGTATTACAGAAAATCACACACGACTCAGGGCGGTGTTGATTCAATAATAAACGCACAGCATCTAAACGAGCTTCATTACCGCTTACTTTATAAAAATGCTGTGAAATACTGCTGTTATCATGGCTAGATTCTACTTTCACTTGCACTGGATTTTTCATGATACGTTTTGCAATAGATGCAATTTGATCAGGGAAAGTCGCACTAAATAGCAACGTTTGACGATCACTTGGTGCTGCATCAATGATCACATCTAATGAATCTTGAAAACCCATTTCTAGCATACGGTCTGCTTCATCAAGCACTAACGTATTTAATTCATCAAGGCGTAAAAAACCTTTATGAACGTGTTCTTCAATACGACCCGGCGTACCCACAATAATATGTGCGCCATGCTCTAATGAACCGATTTGAGGTCCAAATGGCATACCACCACACAAAGTCAGCACTTTAATGTTGTGAATAGCACGTGCTAAACGACGAATTTCTTTAGCAACTTGGTCGGCAAGTTCACGGGTTGGACATAAAACTAATGTCTGCACGCGGAAACGTTTTACATTCAGGTTGTTTAATAATCCTAAGCCAAACGCTGCGGTTTTACCTGATCCTGTTTTACCTTGAGCAATGACATCCTTGCCATCAATAATAAGCGGAAGACTCTGAGCTTGAATAGGTGTCATAGCTTCATAACCTAGTGAGTCTAAATTGCTCAATAGATCAGAATGAAGGTTTAAGGTAGAAAATGCCGTCTGACTCAAAATGATGTCCTGTAAACGTCAACATATCACTATCACCACGCGATAAAAGTCGGTGTGGATATGCTGTTTAATATAAGGTTGCACGCGGTAACACATGCATAAGGGCTGCGACACTAACAGCTAATGACTACGCTGACAATGCTATAAATCAACTCACCTATTTTAGCAAACATCCTTTGTTTTTGAAAACGCGACAACAACGGCACAGATCAACACTGACAGCCCGCGAATAACCGCCCTTTATTTAGCAGGCTTATTCCTTGTAGGGATTATAAAACTGACGCACACATATACTTGACTATTTTACTCAGGTATACTGATTTACATAAACTAAATCGGTTATTACTCCCAATAAAAACAAGGAAATATCATGAGTCAGTATGTTGTTTGCGCTCTGTATAAATTTGTAGAGCTAAAGCATTATCTTGCATTGCGCCAACCATTGCAGGATCTAATGGAAAAGCATCACATTCGAGGCACCCTATTACTGGCAAGTGAAGGCATTAACGGTACCGTTGCGGCCGATCGTAAAGGAATTGATACATTATTAACGTGGTTAAATGCCGATGTCGCTCTCAAAGGCATTATTTATAAAGAGTCACTTTCCGATTCTCAGCCGTTTAACCGTACTAAAGTAAAACTCAAAAAAGAGATCGTAACCCTTGGTATTGAAGGTATCGATCCGCGCCATGTGGTTGGCACTTACGTTAAACCCGCAGCATGGAATGATCTGATTGCTGATCCTGAAGTCTTAGTCGTAGATACCCGTAATGATTATGAAATTGAAATAGGTACTTTTAAAGGTGCCATTAATCCCAACACGGATACTTTCAGAGAATTCCCTGATTACGTTAAAAACAATATGGATCCGACTAAACATAAAAAAGTCGCGATGTTTTGTACCGGCGGTATTCGTTGTGAAAAATCCACCGCATATATGAAACAACAAGGCTTTGAAGAAGTTTATCACCTTGAAGGTGGCATTCTAAAATACCTCGAAGAAGTCCCACAACAAGACAGTCTATGGCAAGGTGACTGTTATGTCTTTGATGGCCGTGTTGCCGTTAATCATCAATTAGAACAAGCTGATTATGCTATTTGTAATGCGTGTCGATTACCGATTACCGCCGCAGATAAGCAGTCTGACTTATATGAGCAAGGTGTTAGTTGTCCTAAATGTTATGGTCAACACTCACCACTACAACTGGCACGCTTTCGTGAACGTGAAAAGCAAATAACATTAGCACTCTCACGGGGTGAACAGCATATTGGCGAAGAAAGTACCCAACAAAGAGCAACACGACGGGCAGAGAAACTTGCAAAGAAAAAAGACCAACGAAACCAACGCTAACCTTATTTAGTGCAAGTTAAGTTCGCTTTGTGAACAATTGCACAACCTACGCTGCTGTGCGATCATAATATTATCAATTTGAAAACCTGTTGCTCAATATCACTCACTATCAGCAATGTTATTAATGAGTGGAACAACAATGATCCCCTTTTATATCAGGAAGTAATATTAATGAGTCAACCAGATAATGACCTCATCAAAGCCAGTGAAAGTGACTCAAGAAATGAATTTAAAACACCGCAAGTTCAAATAGCACGACTACTTAGCATTACATTTAATGTGATATTAATTTTGGCGCAAATAAAATTATTAAAAAATCACGATATCGATATAAAAACCTATGGTGTGTTCATTTTTTGTAATATCAGTATCTTAGTAAATATTTTCGCACCAAAAATGACCAAGCTGACACTTAAACAAGTCACGAAATACAGTGTTATCCCAATGATCACCAGTGTGTTTTTATTTATCAGCCAGATATTCGCATAATCGACATCCAGCAGCCCATTGATCACTTATAAATTAAGTTTTTAATGGGTTGATTATAATCGCATTCATGGATCATCACGCATACGTTTTTGGTGCCAAATACAGACAATATCGATTACACAGATGGCGTTGTTCGAAGATTAATGGCGGGGATTATTCAGTCAGTTATTCTGCCTTTTTCACGAAAAAACAAATCGTTTTAGGCAAAGTCAACAACCTAGATAGACGTCGATTTATCATACAATAAAAAGAAATGAATACTAGATTTTAGGATAGGGTCAAAAATCAGTATGGTCCATTGCAGCCGCACTAACCACTTAATAACAGATCCTACCTTGAATATTCGCAACAAAGGCCGCGACTAGCGGCCTTTGATAATAGAATAATAGGTAAATATTTACTTATCAATATATTCTATTTATCAATTATTTTTAACTTCTCAATAGCTATTTCAATCTTTTCAATTTCAGCAGTATAACGAGACTTACTAGCACCATCTCTAGTTGCTTTAGACATAGTTTGTAACTTAGATAGCTTCTTTGTAAGAGTAACTAATTGATTCTGGTTTTTACGATTACTACTCATTAATAAATTATGTTCCTAAAAAAAGTTAAGGTATTTGTTCTATTATAAAATAGCATAATATACATATAAATTATTAAAAAAAATGTTATTAATGACTCATATAGTTCACATATCTCAAAATTGTTCCAATTTGTGCTTTTTTTACCACCAGTAGCCACTTAATTGAATGTAAAAAAAAGAACCCTGCTTCAAAAAAGCAGGATTCTTCATTACTCAAAGCCAATATTCACTGACTGATGTTATTAAACAGAAAATTAATTCTTTAACTGTTTATTGAGGATTAACACCTAATGTCTCTAACACTAACTTAAAGTTAGCTTGACGCTCTTTAACGTTGTGCACTTCACCACTTTCACAAACAGTGTCAGGACAGCCACGGTTTACAATACCAGAAACGTCATCAATAAATTGCGTACCTTTCAGGCCACCATCAACGTACTTTTTAATTTCGTTGTAGTAGTTCCAATCAGCATATTGACCACCTTCATCTGAGTATTCTTGTACTGATGTTACCCAGTAGAATAAACCTGCAATCCACTTAATTTCTTTGTTCTCTTCAGAGCTACAAATCAAGCCTGGATTCGAACATAAATCAAGATCTGCATATAATGGGTTCGCCGGTGGCGCTTCAACCTTTACACCATCAATCGTTGTACCAATAGTTGCCGGATCAACGTGTGAACGACCTAGGTAATGGTTAAGCGTACCAAAGTTCTGACGACCTGTAGTTTGAATTACACCACGGCCCCACCAACCACAACCTTCAACACTTTCTTGGCTACTACCATCCCAAATAAACGCACCGGCCTGTTGACCAACATACGTTTGACACTCGCCACGTTCCCAAACTTGCTTAGATCCATCTACATTTTCTGGTACATCATTACAGTGACCGCTGTTTGTCCAACGACCCACGCTACCATCAACAAGTAGACCACGCTCTTCTAGCACTGCATCAGGAGCTGCAAACACAGGAGCTGGCGCGCCGTACCATTTAGCATGCGTTAACGCACTCACTTCCATCTTGTTATCACGAGGACAAGAGTAAGCATAATCTAAGCCTGAAGACGGGTTAACACCGTAATCTGCATATTTTTGACCAAGCTGACCACAACTAGCTGACATTGGGTAATCAGCTGGTGCACCAAATTTTGTTTCAGACCAGTTATTCTCGTCACAGGCGTTGTAACGAATTGTCTCTTGCATACTTTGGGCTAAGAAGGCAGCAATCGCAACTTTGGCATAAGTGATGTTAGTCGCATCATCTACTTCGTCATTCAGTAGCCAGAACTTATTGCCTGCAACACCAATGTTGTGCATTGCATTTAGACCATCAAGGAAGTCATTCCACTTATATACCGTAGATGGCACCCACTGTGATTGCGGTGTTTCATATAGGAATGCTTCATTATTCATCACGTCAGCTGCGTCTGCTAACTCTTTGTTCAACGCTTCAATACGTGTTAATGACCCTTTTTCTAACTCTTCGCCCACATAGTACAGTGGTACTTTCGCATCTTGATACTGTTCAATTTGAGTGGTTAAATTCGTCGTATCTTTATCAAACACAATAGCGAATACGTTACTGTATGCTGCTTTACGAATTTGCTGTTCACCGGTAGTGTTACCCATGAAGTAGCCCGCAGTTTGAGCCGTTGACATATTCGTCAGCATCGCAGGGATTTTCACGAAGTCAGTAACTTGCTTTACATACTCAAGTGCGTTGTGCCATTGATCCTTTGACAAAGCTTCAGTTGCACTTGATTTAGTGATAGCAACAAAATCAGCTTTAGTTGTGCTATCCGCTTTATAAATTTCTAATTTATCAAGTACATCTGCAGTATAGCTTGATGCTGCATCCCACACAGATTGTCGACCTGAATGCGTAGCGTAAGCAAAATCACCAATGCTTAAAGACCAACCAAAACTCGTTTCTGGTGCAAGGGTTGATACGATAAGGTTATGTGCTTGAGCCCAGCCTTTCAGATCATTACTCAGTGCATTAATCGCATTTGTATCAATTTTACTGCCCGTGATATCAATCGCGTTCGTTAGCGCTTCTTTAACCTCGATAGCACCTAAAGACAAGCCTTTATCTTGGATCGCTTTATCAAGCACATCACTGCTAATAATCATCGATGCAGAATCATCTTGTTCTGTTTTCTCAATGAACGATACAAATGCCTTTGTTAGCTTATCAAGATCAGCTAAATCTGCGCTGTTGCTCGTTGCAACGGTTACCGTTACAGGTGCAGTTGAAGATGGGCTTGCAACCACAAAAGTATTTGGCCAACCAGCGACTTCCAGACGAACAGGATCCATCGGGTTTGGTAATGAAAGTACTGGTGCAGTACCAGGCTCTGAACCATCACAATTTAAATGTAATGCCCATGTGCTGTCACTACCCGGTGTGCTTTGTGTCCAGTACATTGCAGAATAAGCAATATTGTCATGGACCATTATGTCGCCAGTGGTTGCATGATCGCCCTGTGTCCAATTTGGGTAGACATTAAACTCTTCACACAATCCACCTGGTGGTGTTACTGGTGGCTCAACAACGTCTTCTGCAATAGTGATTTTTACATTCACGGTTGATGACAGATTTTGCGCATCGGTTGCAATAGCATTCAGGGTGATACTACCTGTTTGCGTTGGCTTCCAATCACAATCAAATGCTTTTGTATTTGCCGCATCAAACGTACAGATTTCTTTATCGTTTGCCTTAACAACTAACTGAGTTAAGTCATTATCAACATCTGTTGCGTTAACAGAAATAGAAACAGTATCAGTTTCGTTAAAAGTTGAACCATTCGTTGGCGTAATAAATGCTACAACAGGTGCTGTAAAATCTTCAGTAACCTCTGCTTCTACCGTTACAGAAACCGATTTTTGTTCTATTTTTTGGTTATTTTTATCAAAAACAAATACGTTAACGGTTGCAGTGCCGATCTCATTTGGAATCCATGTTTGCGAGTAAACCATATTGCTTTGATCAATGGCTTTTTCAGCAAGTTTGGTATCGTTAATCCAAAATTCTACTTTAGAGGCTAACTCACCATCAATTCGTGCTTGGATCGCAACCGATTCATCCACTTTTAGTAACTGACCTGCTGTAGGAGAAAGAATAGATAATTCAGTTACTTCTGGTTCTGGATCTGGATTTGGATTTGGATTTGGTCCTGGCTCATCAGAACACTCTGTTAAAGTCCAAAACCATGAATCAGCACTTGGAGATTCCCATATACCCGGGTTGTTTTGAGCAATAAAACACTGGTCGTCAAATAATACAACATCGCCATTATTAACTTGAGTCGTACCAGGAATGAAAGGAATAATAGCGCCTGGATTCGGCGTTATATCTGGATTCGGGGTAGGCGTTGGCTCTGGATTCGGATTAGGCGTTGGCTCTGGATTCGGGGTAGGCGTTGGAGCAGGTTCACCTGAACACTCAGCTGTATCCCAAAACCATGAATCAGCACTTGGAGATTCCCATATCCCAGGGCTATTTTTTGCAATGAAACATTCGCCATTATAGGAAACCATGTCTCCATTCTGAACTATTGTTTCACCCGAAACATAAGAAATAACATTTGCTTGAAAGGCGTATACATTGCCACTAAGCATAGCTGTGAATATAGCTGCTGTTATTTTATTTATTTTTTTCACTGTTTAATTCCTATTATTTTCGCACGTTTAAATAAACCAAAAATTTCATCCTTAATTGATTATTAATAATGCACTCCGTGCAACTCTCTTAATTTAGAGTTTTATTTTTCATCAAAAAACATTACTGACGAGTAATATTATGTGACCGAGATCATGTTATGCTTAATTTGGATAATACGAAAAAAAACAGATGTAACAATTAATTAAAGTAATGTAACGTATGTAACGACACCCTCAGCGATAACTAATACGTCGCAATCCCTGATTATGAATAATTTAATTAAAACCACGTAATACCAAATTTATCTTATTCATAATATTCGGTACTTTTACACTCAAATACTCGATAAAAGTAACTTTTATGAGCAATAAATCTCGAAAAATAAAAAATACATTATCCAATATTCAGGTGAAGAAAATGACTTTAAGTTCTATCGGAAATCAGCTGAAAAAATAAAAGTATTAATTTTCAGATACAATTAAACAACCAATGTATCCACTTATTCGTTTTATGATAATAATCTAGTCTTTAAATAGAATATAATTCGTAGTATCAATGAAAAATATTAGTGCTGTACCACTATTAATATATTCCCATCAAACATATCAAACGAAAATATATACTATAAAAGCAAATCCCATTTCATGAGATTAAATACTGCATTTGCAACCAACAACGATATAATTTTTTTCAACACTGAAAAAAAATAAAATTTCGCATTATTGCCGTATATATATAAAATCTGCTTGTCGTTTAAGATATTGATGTTCTTATTTGTAATCCTATAATTAATTCACGATATTTATCGTATTTAACCCCTTAGATAACAACAAAAACATCATAAACGCTATCAATACGCTTTTATGTCAAATTTCAATAACATTCGAGGCAACACATCATCAAGATTCTGCACATCATTATCATTAAGTTCAATTAAGTAAAATCCATATTTCGTATACAAATCTTGCTTTATTTTCTTACGATGAGCATATTTAGGATCATCTTCTAACCCCCAAAACTCGATATAAACCTTGCCTGTTGGCAAGTAAAAATCACAATAGAGATCTTCGTGAACTACTCGGCACTAAAGTACCGAGCTTCCAAGAAAGCAGCCTAAGCCGCTA
>CAMQXY010000112.1 GCA_947039005.1 uncultured Photobacterium sp. | reverse complement strand
CCCATTTTCTAAAATGATCAGGTTTAATCGGTTATTTTTCAACTAGCGAAAGCCCTCAATATTGCTCATCATAAATATGAATAGCTTTTCATTTTGCATATACCAAGTTGAAGAATCATCAAAAAAGAGCAACATGCGTCAACACGTTGCCCTATTCTTTGATGTAATCATTACTGTTTGGTTGTTATACGATCTAATGTCACCACAGAATATGACAATGGTACTAATTGACGGCGGGTTTGCCCAACATAATCAATAAAGGCTTGTGCGTCAGTATTACAAATTGTATTTGCAGCTTTACAATCAGGAGCTTGACCTTGATAAACAACCTGATATTTATCACCTTGCTTTTCAATGTTTTTTACCTTATAGCCGACTAATTTGCCATCCACATCAACTAAGTCAATACGATCAGAATGCGCTTGTTGAGCCACAAATATTGGTGTCCAACCATCATTACCCGTGGCGTTATAATTATTAATCACAACGTTATAGATTTTATTATCTTGTAATGGTGTCCAAATAGGGTGTTTTTCAGTGCCTGTCATAACATCAACACTGGTTAAATGACCGACTTTATGGGCGCTTGTCTCAACGAAAGTATAACGAAGATGGCCGCCGTATGGGTATTTACCCGCATGAGCCCCTTCCGGTAAAGTCGCTGTAATTGTCTGTTGCAATAACTGTTTAACGGTTGAGCCTTTCAGTGAGACAACCGATAAGAAATTAGAAAATGGCAACATCTCTAGGCTTACATTACCTTCACGATATTCGCCCTCATTAATATTAGTACGAATACCCCCCGCACCAATTAAGGCAAAATCTACTTTCTTACCCGTCACTTCCTGTACTTGTGGCAAATTAGCCCAATAATATTGACTCTCGGCGATTAAAGGCGCGACTTCTGAACCATGTTTATCCGTCGCACTGCTGTCTCCTGGACGACGCTCGTGTTTAATTTCAGTCGGTACTTGCGCGATTATTTTGCCATAGGCTTTTTCTACTGCGGGCTTATATTTGGTATCAATCTCATGGCGAAGTTGAGGGTCTTCATTAATAATAACAATGTTCTTTTGCTTGGCTATAAACTGGTCAATTTTTGCGGTTTGCGCAGGGGTAAACTTATCTTGAGGTTTACGATCCGCTTTATGGTAAAAAACATTGTTACTTAACAAGGTATTATGTCCCACACAACTCGTGACTTGACCTTGATTATTAAAGCTAACCTTAACTTTACCAATTGCTTCTGCATATTTTCCTGCTTGCACAATACACGTTGCCGCTTTGCCATTTGGATTTTTCACCATTTGCGCATAAGGACCGTAATTACTCCAACCAATATTGGTAAAATCACCGAGTAAGGTATGTGAATGACCACCGACAATTAAATCAATACCATTCACTTTAGCGGCCAACGCTACATCCGTTGCATTACCAATATGAGTGAGTGCAATAATGTCATTGACCCCTTTTGACTTCAGAAAATCAACCGTTGCTTGGGCTGTTTTGACATCATTAAGGAATTTAACATTACCCGTATGGGGCGCGATATTAGGCATATCTTGTAACACTAAACCAAACACAGCGACCAGTTTCTTATCTTTAGGCAACTGGTTAATATTATTGACAATGGTCTTATGATCACCATCGAAAGCAAAAATTCGATAAGGCAATATATTGGTTTGACCGTTGAAGTTAGTATCATGGCTAACATCAACATTCGTCGCAATAATAGGGAAATCGACACTGCTTATAAACGTATTTAATTTTTGATTATTAAGATCAAATTCGTGATTACCTAGCGCCATCCCATCTAATCCCATTTGATTAAGCAGATCAGCGTTCATTGCACCCTGGTTTATTTTAAAATAAGCACTACCTTGGAAAGCATCACCAGCATCTAAAAATAATAAACTGTGATTGTCTTTTTTCGCTTGCGCTTTATATTCTTTCGCCATTGCTTGCAAACGAGGATAACCGCCAAACTCGTTAAAAACTTTAACGCCATTAGCCATAAAGCTCGACTTTACTGGATCAAAGTGAGAGTGGGTATCATTAATATGTGCGACTGTCAGTGTAAAATCATTGTGGTTTTGTAATGGTGCAGCGTATGCCGAACCCGATAAAGCAAGAGCGATAGATAAAGCAATAATAGGCTTACTAAACATTGGACGTTCCTAAAAATAAAACCATCACACCAATAATGGATGGCATAGGATACGATGCCTTTAATACCTTTTCAGCAACTAACTTCACATTTAGTATTACTAATAGCAATAAAACCAACAATCTAAGTTTGTATGATTATGCTATTCAGTAACAAAGCAACGCCAATCGCTATTGCTTTGTTAAAGTAAGATCTACATTGAGTCATTACTCAAAATAAGGATTATCACTTTAAAATTACATCTGTTTTAGGGACACAGCAACAGGCTAACACTTTACCTTGCTGTCTTTCTTGCGGTAATAAAGCCGGTACGTCGGGTTGCTTTACGTCACCTGAAATTACCGTCATTTTACATGCACCACAAAAGCCAGCTCGACAACTATAATCCATCATTATCCCAGCATTTTCGGCTTGCTCTAATAATGTTTGTTGGTTATTGCCTCTAAAAACATGTCCTTGGATATTAATATCGACATTTTCAAGATCTACCATTTCACCCACTAAAGGACCAAATGCCTCTTGATGATAACGTGCCGCTGCTACCCCCATAGCTAACAATAATTTTTTAGCGGCCACCATAAAAGCTTCAGGGCCACAGACAAACACCTGTCGTTTATCTAAATCACTGATCATAACTAAATGACGACTACTCAATCGCCCAGACTCACCTTGCCAATTTCGTTTGGGTTGACTAAGCACGATGCGTAAATCAAGTGATGGGTGCATATTCTCAAGTTGATGTAATTCAGCGAGTGAGGGAATATCAGCTTCAGTACTGCATTGATGATAAAACACAACATCACGAATACTATCGTGATCAGACAAATATCTCAGCATTGATAACATTGGTGTAATACCACTTCCCGCAGAGAGTAGCAGCAATTTATCGGTATGCACCCCTAAATGAAAACTACCATCAGGTTTATCACTGACTAATACATCCCCTACTTGAAAATACTGGTGAAGCCAATTAGAGACGCGTCCATCATCAATACGCTTGACTGAAATAGCATAACGTCCCGGTCGAGATGGGCTGGATGATAACGTATAACGACGTGAAATAAACTCACCGTTTATTTCCAGTTGCAGCGGTAAATGTTGCCCAGGCAAATAAGGCGGTAATGGTAATTGCTGATGGGACTCAAACCAAAAGGTGGTAAAATCAGCAGCAATATCTTCACGCTCTACGCAAGTAAGTAACAGTTTAGTTTCAATATTATCGGCATATATTTCTTTCGGTTTCGTTTCTAATACTTCAATCACATCCCCTGCGCGGATCATACCTTCATTCAGAGCGACTAAGTTTTGCCCAAAAAACACCTCACCCATCGCATCAGCACGAAACGTTGCCATGGTTTTTAATGGCTCTTTCTGTGGGCTATATTCACCAGAGAGGGGATCAACCGTAGTAAGAATACAACGGGCACACGGTTTAACCGCTTTAAACTCTACCTCACCAATACGGATCCGTTTCCAACCATCTTCTGCAAATGGTTCTGTATTAGATATGACTAAATTAGTCCGAAATTGTGCCATTGTATGCTGTTCACTGCTGCGTTCATTTAACGCGGCTAATGATGCCTCACTGATAATCAACAACGGATAACCATCAGCAAAACTGACATTATGACCAATTTTAGGACGTACTCGCTGTGATTGCTGACCACAAAAAAGAAGTTGTACTGAATGGGTAATAATCTCGCTAAACCATTGGTTAGCGATTACCGTGGTGGTGTAAGCATTGAAATTGTCATTCCAAACCGTTGCAGCAGTATCTAGCATTTCAAAATCTGCATATTGTAATACTAAATCAGCTTTATTCGGGTATTGCAGCACTAACCCTGTCATGGTCAATGTTGCGCTAATTTTAACCATTTGCGGGTATTTACGGGCGGTGATCATCGCACCATCGTCACTTGCCACCATAAAACGACGATCAAATGCTAATCCTTGTTTTTCAACCCAAGCTTGAGATTGCGTTAACGCTGCAATCGATTTTACAGGATAAACATGTATTGTTGATAATGTTGGCACTATTGAAGGTTGAGTCACGGTGATCTCCATATACAGAAACGAAAACAATATTAATAAAACCCAATGCAATTATTTAGCATGTATTGATAAATAAACAATCAATATCGTTATTAATGAATAATTATTTTCCGGTGTAATAGTAAATTATTACATATAAACATTTATCGCTTATGTTAAATTTATAACAATTATCTTTTTCTTACTCACACTGGCTATATAATATCTCTGGAGACACAATGCCCCTTTTACGTTCTTTCTGGCGTTATATTATTCATTACTTCCCTAATGTCGGATTACGTCATCTACATACCACGTTAGCTGGATTAATTATTCTCCAAATATTAAACAGTAATCTATTACACATGACTCATACTGGTGCAGTTAAAGCAGGCATGTTTAATACGCTCTTTTTATGGCTACATATTGTTTTAGGTTCACTAACCGTTATTGCTACGATTGGGATGATTATTTTCATGCTAACCAAGCAATCATTCCGACAATTCTTCCCTTATCTTTTTGGTGACAATGCCGTTTTAAAAGATGATTTAAAACAAATTATGAAAGGGACATTACCAGAGCCGCGTGAAAAAGGGTTAGGTAATATTATTCAAGGATTGGGAATAGGAGCATTGATCTTAATTGAAACGGCAGCGTTAGTTTGGTTAGTCTTATGGTTAAATCACTCTCCTTATGCTAACGAAGCCCGTGAAATACATAAATCACTCACTGCACTGATTGAAGCGTATTTGATTGGTCATGGCGGAATGGCACTAATACACTTTTTAATTGAACGTAAGCGCTTTAATTAAGCATCAATACGAGAACGACCCAGCAACAAACAAAACTTGACCACAATAATAGAAATTCGGTAGTCGATAATTGACTACCGATATTTTCTTAATTTCCCAAATAAATAAAAATCAATCTCATCTTATAGAATAATATGGGGAATAAAACGCGATGAATCTTTAGTAATTAATGTATTATCTTCACGAATGGAAAGACCTGCGGCTTTATCACCAACGACCCAACTGCCAATAACGGTATAATCATCCCCAAACTTAGGCAAAGGATGAAACGCCTGATAAATATACCCTTCTTCACCATAGAAACCATCAGACTCAGCAATCACTTTGCCGTCTTTTTCTATTTTAACATTAGCCCCTTCGCGTGAAAAAATAGGCTTTTTAACAATACCTTGTTTATCATCGAGCAAATGCTTTTTATCTGCAAAATAGGCTGGTAACAAGTTAGGATGGTGAGGATATTTCTCCCACAATAACGGCAAAATAGCTTTATTTGAGATAATGGCTTTCCACGGTGGTTCTAAATATAAAGTACCGTTATCTAAATATTTCGAGAAATCCTCTCGAAATAGCATTTCATACGGATACAATTTAAAAAGCCACCGAATCATATGATCATTCAGATCGGTGAAATTTCCCTGTGCATCAACACCAATATCTTCAATATAAATAATTTTGGGTGTTAATCCTGCTACTCGTGCACAATCAGCGAAATAGGTCACCGTGCCATAATCTTCTTCGCCGCCCTCAAGGCTGCAAGCAAAATACAATACCTTGGTTTGGGCTTTTTCCGCTAACGTCGCTAAACGTTCAATAAACTTTTCTTGAAATGAATTAAATTGATCAGCACCACGCGAGAGGCGATCTAACTTTACATTGTCTTCTAACCAGATCCACTGCCAAAAACCGCACTCATACGCCGATGTTGGGGTATCAAAATTAGCTTCAAGCAATTTAGCAGGATTTCTGCCGTCATAACTGAAATCAAACCGCCCATAAAGCGAAGGGTCTTCGTTATGCCAACTCTTGCGGATAAGATCCCAATTTGACTTAGGTATCGCAAATTTTGCCATTAATGCATCACTGCTGATGACATCATTCACCACCGCAAGGCACATTTGATTCAGCTCTTCGGTTGGGACTTCAAGATCACGTTCAATTTGCTGTAAAGAAAATTGATAGTAATACCGTTCCGTCCAATATTCCTCGCCATCAAAGGTGTGAAATCGAAACCCAAATTCATTGGCCGTCATTCGCCAATCTGAACGCTCTTTTATTGGAATCCGTAGCATTATCTATGTATACCTATCAAAACCTAAAAATTAACCACCCCAGCCGCTGCTACGACTGCCACCCCAGCTCGATTTTGCACTCGCTTTAGAGCCAAAACCACCGCGTGAAATCGTGCGACTAACCGCTGGTTTTTCGTTTTTATATTTATTGTTATAACGCTGAGATGTCGATTCTTTATAGCGGTTATTTTGATTACGATCCCACTGATCCATATCAGAAGTTCGTCTTGATGATGGATAATAAATAGGCTGCGATGAATAATGACGCCCATTGTCCATCATGCGTCCGACAATAAAACCGGCAAGGGCTGGAACCCAATAACTGGTATTATTACTAGCTTGTATTTCGCGACAATTATCCGTACCAGAAGACTGACAATCACTTTTTGAATCAAACTTTGGCGCAGCATCTACCGCTTGTTGATAAGCGGTTGCACACATTTCCACTTGTTTGGGATTAGAACTGTCAGCATTAATACAATCTTGTAAGGAATCATATTGGGTTTGCGCTAACGTGTCATTATCATTACACCCCGTTAACACGATAGTTGCCCCTAAAGCGACTAACGTGATCGGCGCCCAATTGTGATACTGGTTCGATTTACGCATCTGATTACGATGAATATTACTACTACGTTTCATAATATAATCCTCAAAGTCATTAATACGTCATGCACGCCGCATTTAACAAACCAACCGCAATCGCAATAGACGCTAAAATAACACCGGCAGACACTTCATCACGTTCAATACGCTCGCTAATTTTAGGCAGGAAGATAATACGAATAATAAAATACGCAATCACTTGTGATACCAGTGCCACAACACCCCAAACCGCAAAATCTAATACACTTTCACTGTTCGAAATCGCAGATCCAACGGCAAGGGCATAACCGATAAACGACCCGCCCATGCCAACCGCCGCTGCAACATTGCCACTTTTAATTAATTCCCATTCTTTATACGGTGTTACCAATGGGAAAATAAAACGAAAAGCGATCAAGAAAATTAAAGAAATCCCAAAATATAACCCAAAATTACCGAGGGTCGATAAACTTACCATTAAATCCGACATCTACTGTTCCTTGTAGTTTTAATTAACTTTAAAATCATTTGGTTGTAGCTCAAATGCGGTACTCAATACTAAGCAACGATCAGCACTATTATTAACTATCTGTTCTTCGGCAGACACAATCAATACTTCACATAAATCAGCGTTTACGTCACGGCTATACAGCATAACAAATTGATCTGTGCGGCTATACTCCGTTTCAGACGTCCATGTTGTTTCTGTCATTGCTACAGGTAATTCGTTTTCCCACAACTTGCTAAAATTAACACCATCAAGATCCCAGTCTGATTTTACAACCCCTTTCGCTAACCTTTCATTCCACTGTGTCTCGGTATCAATCGGGGTAGTTGAATAATAATACGCCAGCATACACTGCTGTACATCTGCATCCGAATCACCATCGATTAAAACCTGCACCATCGCGTCATCATCAGTATAATAACGGATCAATCGCGTTGAGTTATCTAACTGCACGATGCCCACCGCCTGAATTAATTGCGTTGTTGCCGCCCCAGAAATGGTTAAATCAGGCTCAATAATTTTCATTTTTAGCGCATCTAATTCGATGACACCGCCTAATCTCAATCCAAGCACTTCTGGAATTAAAGACTTTTTCTCTGCTGGTTTTTTCTTAAAAAAATCGAACATATTAAACACCAAAAAATACCTTTTACCATAAGATAAAAGGCATAAAAAAAGACATACAAGAAGTAATATTATTTACCCAAAATACGAGCAAGTTCATCTTCTGCTGATGACGCTGATTTTGAAATACCCGCTTCAGCTAACTTCTTATCTAATGACGACGATGAAGACTCAGACTCTAACTCTTCTGCCGCTTCAAACTTAGCCGAGGCTTCTGCTTGACGCGATTTAATACGATCAAGAGAATCTAATGCGGTACTCATTTTACTGTTACTACCTGCATTAGCGGCTGCTACAGAACTTTGTGCTTTAATAACACTCTCTTGTGCTGCAACAACATCAACTTGTTGTTCGATTTGACGTAAGCGTTCTTTTGCCTGCGCGATCTTACTCTTCATCGTTGTTTCAGATTTCAAAAATCCATCACAATAAGCTTGCTCAGTTGATTGCTCACTGCGTAATTCCGCGACCTTTTGTGCACACTCAAGTGCTAACTCTTGCTGGCCTTTTTCCATTGCAGTACGTGCATGTTTTTCATATTCAGTAATGCTCGCATCAAAGCTATTCACTTTTTGTTGTGACAGCTTACGTTTGGCGATAATTGAAACTAGCGCTTCATCTGATTTACGCAGCTCGATCTTACTTTGGCGAAGTTCTTCATTCAAAATCGTAATAGCGTTCGCATCAGCAACAGATTCAGCGGCGTTATTCACCGAACCACGTACTAAATTAAATAATTTTTTAAATACACTCATGGATTATGCCTCGGTTAATAATGGTTGGTACATATCAAGAAAGCCTTCAACATTCACAAATAATGTTGCCACTTCAATTAAAATACTCTCTTGCTTAGATTGGCTACTCAAGCTACCAAATGCGATATAGTAATCATCACCATCAACCGTATGAATCGAAATATTGGTCAATGGAAACATCTCATGAGTGCGTAAAATCGTATCATTAAGCTTGGCAACATCAGCAACCATCGCCATTGGAAATAAAGGCGCTTCCACTAAGATTTGCTCACCTGCAACCGCCAAATAAGCCGCAACACCATCTTGATTACGAATAATAATCGTCTGATCCGTTTGCTCGATTTGCCACTGATCATTTTTACTTAACATTTCAACTAATTGATCAACAGTCCACATATTCGTTTTTCCTTTGAGTTAATAATCAAAATATATTGATACACCATTATTAAATGGTATCAGAAACCAAACACTTCAAGTGCTATTATTTAATCAATTGGAATAATATTTAACAAGATGAGAGGTTATCCTATTTTATGAGTACACTATTTATCTCAAAAAACAAAATAGTCAGTATTCACTATCGATCAAACCTAGGTATGATTTAACCGTAATACGTTTATTTAAAGAGCGTTTTCTACTTGGGGGAATCGGCGTATTTTATTTTTATCGATGAGAAGATGGATGTGGAACAAGCGGATTATATCGGGATTTAATGTTGTTAGCGTTTTATTTACGGTTAAAACACTAATACCGTCCATTTAACATAGACGGTATTAGGCTATTTTATTTAAGGCTTACTTGGCTTTTACCGCCCAACCACAGGGTTGAGGATATACACGTCTAATTATTTTCTTATTCTGTTTTTTAAGCAAAATATGACAAGTTTCAATAATCAAACCAAACGCCATCGCAAAATACACATATCCTTTGTTCAAGTGAATCGCAAAACCTTCTGCCATCAACATACCGCCTAGCATCACTAAGAACAATAGTGCCAATGTTTTCAAACCAGGATAACGCATCACGTAGTCGTTAATTTTCTCAGCACACAGCACCATCACTACCGCTGAGGCTAAAATAGCCGCAACCATTAGTGGTACTTCGCTGGTTAAACCAACCGCAGTGATCACCGAGTCCATTGAGAATACCGCATCGACTGCGACTATCTGCAATAACACCAGTGCAATACCGGCTCTTACTGTACTTGCTTGTTGCTGATGAGCATGGCTAAAACACATCCATAATTCTTTTAAGCTTTTGGCTAATAAGAATGCACCACCACCAATCATTATTAAATCACGTCCAGAAAAATCATAACTCAACACATTAATTAATGGTTGTGTTAATGACATTACCCAGCTAATAGAGAACACTAATCCGATACGCGCAGCAACTGCTAATGCAATACCTAAATTACGCGCCATTTTACGCTGATGTAATGGTAGACGTTCACAAAGTACAGAGATGAAGACAATATTATCGACGCCTAATACCACTTCAAGTGCAAATAGGGTCGCAAAGATCATTAACGCTTCAGGTTGAAGAAATAACTCTAGCATTGAACAAACTCCATAGAAAAGGAGTTAGGAATTAAAGAACAACTCGTGGGGTCGTCCATATGTGTTTTGATACCTCAATAAAGAATGAAGTTGTATTTGAGCAGTAAATACAGCAAATGAACACACATCAAATGTAACTAAATGTAATGGTTTTTTGTTGGGTCACGCTAAGGATATCTGTCATGCGAATCTTGCCAAAGAGCTAATATACGCATCCTTTGAACTCTATAACCAACATTTCTGATAACTGTATCGATGAGTACGATTTAATCATACCTCCCCGATAAACAAATTGATTCCACTTACTTTGCTGTTTATCGAAATAGTAAATTGGGGCGGATAACGCATGATAACCAGAGCTTTGATAAACTTTCGGCTCATAGGCAAAAAGGAAAGAACAATCAACCCTAAGAGAAAGTAAATGACGGTCAATGGCTGCAAGTACAGCCTTACCTAAACCTTGCCCTCGACATTCAGAGCTCACAGCAATACCACCGACGATACCACCTTTGAAACATTTCTGATTTTGATACATTTCCCGCTCATAGCCTAACCCACACGCACAAATACGCCCTGACTGCTCAATTACAACAGCACAACGAAACTCAGGGTTAATGTCAATATGACACTCAATATCAAATATCGACGACAAAAATAACTCTAGATCATCTTTGTACTCGTTGATTTCATCTAAAGTTATGACCGATAATTTCAAGGCTATCTCCATTCGCATCACGCCTGCATAACACGTTTATTACTATGCAATTATACTTAAAATTGACACCCTAAAACGAGAAACACCCGACAACCTGAGATGCCGA
>CAMQXY010000111.1 GCA_947039005.1 uncultured Photobacterium sp. | reverse complement strand
CATAAGCTAATTTTTAATGCCGTAGAAGTATTTACTTATACGGCATTTTATTAAAAGTAATTACATTCTACGATCCGCCCCTTTCCTGTCATTTTAGCTTGATACATTGCAATGTCTGCTTGGCATAAAATTTCGTCAATTGTTTGTTGCTCATTTGGATGAGAGTAATAACAACCTAGGCTGGCATTAATCGTTAAGTGATGTTGATTGATAATAATCGGTTGCTGTAAGACTTTGAGTATACGTTCACATGTTTGGATAACATCTGCCCGCTCTGCGGCTGGATTAATAATTGCAATAAATTCATCTCCTGCAAGACGTGCAATCATATCGCTTTTTTTTACCGAATTACGTAATTTGTTGGCTGTTATTTTTAATACTTTGTCACCCATTTGATGACCATAGTTATCATTAATTGTTTTAAAATTATCTAAATCAATAAAAAGAACAGCGAAATTATGGTGAGTCGTGAGTTGAATGTTAAGTTCATCTTTTAAACGATTAGTCAGTGCTATTCTATTGGGAAGTTCTGTTAAAGGATCATGATTATTAATGTGAATAAGTCTATCGATTTCTTTTATCGTTGTAAGATCTGCTGCAACAATTGAATACTGTATATTATTGTTTTTATTATCAATTAATTTGTTTATTTTTACATATAAAGGAATGTTTTTTTTGTTTATCATATGTTGAATATTAAATTCACCTTGCCATTGATGAGAGTTATTAAGCTCGTGAGAAAGTGATGCTTTAATGTTTTTGTATGCAGATGTGTTAATGAAAGTTATTAATGGTTGATGAATGACCTGATCATATTTTATACCAATGAGTCGGCAGAAAATAGGGTTTACGCAAGTAATAATACCATTATTATCGAGAAGAATAATCACATCCTGACTATTATTAAATATACTTGATGTTAATTGCTGTTGACGTATTGCTGATTGCTTTTCTTGACTAAGCATTGATATTTCAAAATTAATGTCAGAATTTTTTTCAGAAACTTCATGTATCATCATTCGGTAATATTTAACTATGCTTTTTATATCACTTTTGTGAATAGTTTCATTGCAAGGTATATGATTTTGTTCATTAATGTCATCTTTTAATTGGCTTAATGGATTAATAAACCATTTATTGATACGATTTATAATATAACAAAAAATAGATAAAAGAATAAATACGAATAGACTGTTTATTTTTATGTAGTGATTGTGAATGACATTCAATGTATCTTTATTGAAAAAATCAAAAGATATAAGTAATTGAAATATAAGGTAAATAAAAGCAAAAAAAATGATTAATTGAATGGTGATAATTTTATATATTGAGTGGTTTGAAGTAAACCTTTTTAAGGTCAGCATAAAAATACCTTTTGACATTAATTGCAATGGTGTAATAACAGTACTAGCCATAATATTTATTACACATTAATGATTTATTTTTAGTATAAAGATAATTTTTGATAATATCATGTTATTAACTAAATAGTGTATATCAAAGTTATAAGTATTTCTTATTGATATTTATATCATTAATAACTTAATTATTATTCATTTTAATTATTAATGGTTTTTATTAGATTGTTTATTGTCACTTTACTTTGATCTATATTCTTTTTACAAGAATGAACTGAATGTTGATTTGTTATTAATGGTTGCTTTAATGGAACAGCACAAGCCATGAAGAATCGTGAACTTTGGTTAGTGGTAGTAATTATTATTGGTGCAGGTGAAGATTCAAATAAACCCATTTGAAATGGCATGAGTTTATTATTAGCACTATAAGAAATCCCAGATTTTAAGTAAATGAAACAGGAAAGATAGTGTTTAGGTGGGGTAAAGCACCATGTACTGTAAGATGCCATTATAATATCGAGTAAAATAAGTTCACAATGGCTTTTTATGGGGCTAGCATATTGATGATAACGACCAATCAATACTTTTGTTGTTGAATGGTTATCTTCTACTAAGGGTAAGTGATGCTTAGTAAATAATTGGCTTTTAGGTTGGCACATTTCACTATTATTAGCTGTAGGTAAAGCTGTCCATAATTGGATTGATTCACTTATTGATTGCTGTGGAATGGTCGTTGATTTGTGAATGACACCCTGACCACTTGTCATTATATGAATATCTCCACTTTTTATATGGTGATGTTGCTGCGTGGAGTCATGATGTGAAATAGTCCCCGTAAGTGGATAGCTAATCGCTTCTATTCCAGAATGGCCATGAAAGTTAAGATTGTGATTAGTTGGGGTCTTAGACGTGAAGTGTTCCCATAATACAAATGGATTTGTAGTTGGAAAATGTTGTTCATGGATAAAGGAAGTGGTGGTGCCTTTTTTTATGCCATGACGAATATGGATAAGCTGTCTACTTTTTTGCATAAACTATTTATCCCACTTTGAAAGCAAAGTAAACCTATGATCATTATTGATAATTAATTGTAGATGTTAATTTCATGTAGATTGTTATTCGTACCGTTATTATTTAAAGCGTAGTCGTGAAAATGATTATTTGCTGATGAATAGCATGATTTTTGTGATTTTATTTCTAGGTATGAGCATTATCGAATGTTGACCTAAACTGGTATATTAATAAGGTTGTAATATAATAATGTAATCAGGTGGTTATATATTTCAATGCGGATTTTTTATAATAGTTTCTTTCGTGCCTATATTCGTTGAAAAAATAAAGCAGGTATCATAATGACATTATCTCTAGGTGGTTTGTTTAAGCAGCAAGCGTTTATTAATGGTGAGTGGGTTAATGCCTATTCAGGTAAATCTTCTGTTGTTACTAATCCAGCCACAACCGAAGTCATCGGTAACGTGCCTTTAATGGGGGTTGAAGAAACACGCGTTGCGATAGAAAGTGCTGATAGAGCATATCGACAATGGTCAAAAACAACGGCTAAATATAAAGCGACCGTCTTACGTCAATGGTATGAACTGATTATCGATCATACGGCTGAATTAGCAACAATTTTGACCTTAGAGCAAGGTAAGCCTCTCAATGAAGCTAAAGGTGAAATTACGTATGCTGCGAGTTTTATTGAATGGTATGCCGAAGAAGCTAAGCGTATGAATGGTGAGATTATTCCAAGCCATAAGGCAGACGCGCGAATTTTAGTTTCACGTCAACCGGTAGGTGTTGTCGCGGCAATTACCCCATGGAATTTTCCAGCTGCAATGATCACTCGCAAATGTGGACCTGCATTTGCAGCGGGTTGTGCGGTAGTATTGAAACCTGCGCCTGATACGCCTTTTACGGCACTGGCATTTGCAGCATTAGCTCAAGAGGCAGGTATTCCTGATGGCTTATTTAATGTGGTAACCGGTGATGCGGTTAAGATCGGTGCAGAATTAACCGGTAATAAAAAGGTTAAAAAAATATCTTTTACGGGTTCAACGGCAATCGGTAAATTATTAATGGCACAAGCAGCAACCACGGTTAAAAAAATGTCATTAGAGTTAGGTGGCAATGCACCGTTTATTATTTTTGATGATGCTGATATTGATCGTGCGATTGATGGTGTAATGATCGCTAAGTTTCGTAATGCAGGTCAAACTTGCGTCTGTGCCAACCGTATTTATGTCCATGATAGTATTTATGAACAATTTATCACTCAGTTACATCAACAAGTGGCATTATTAAAGGTCGGTAATGGACTTGATACTGACGTTACTATAGGTCCATTGATTAATCGAGCTGCTGTTGAAAAAGTCGAACGTCATATTCATGATGCAATGTTAAAAGGCGCTCGTTTAGTATTAGGTAGCCAACAGACATCAAACGACTGCTTTATTCAACCAACGATTATTCGTGATGTTCGAGATGATATGCTTGTGGCGACAGAAGAAACTTTTGGTCCATTAGCGGCTATTTTTAGTTTTAGTGAAGACCAAGAAGTGGTTGATCGCGCGAATAATACTGATTCAGGTTTAGCTGCTTATATTTATACACAATCACTCTCACGAGCATTTAATGTGAGTGAAGCCTTGGAATATGGCATGGTTGGTGTGAATGAAGGGCTTATTTCGACTGAACTGGCACCCTTTGGCGGCGTTAAAGAATCAGGATTAGGTCGAGAAGGCGCACACCAAGGTTTAGAAGAGTATACCGAAATGAAATATACCCTTATGGGTGGTATTTAGGTGACCTTCTTGTTGCTTATTCGATGTTGTAAAAATAAAGTCCTTTAGGGGCTTTATTTTTATATATTTATAGCCCTAGCTTGTGATCGTGATACGGCGGCTAATTGCTTGGTGGGGATTGTAATCTTGAATTAGAAATTGTTTTGTTTATTTTCTAGGTAGAGTAAAGTGAAACCATGCCATCAACCTTTAACATATTGTTAAAGTGAATCATGAACAATAGAAAACCAGTTGTCGTGGGAAACGATAACGCATGATTGCGTAATAACTGGAGAGGGAGAATGAAATAATGTTACCTGCATTAACCTATCAAAGCAGTATTGATAATGTCGTACTTTCATATTTAACCGCATTAGCTGACGCGGGTTTTCAAGGTGATATTGAAAAAACGTATGCGAGTCGGTTAGCGGTTGCGACTGATAATAGTATTTATCAACAGTTGCCCCAAGCTGTCGTATTACCGCGTAATATTGATGATCTTATTCTTATTGGAAAAACAGGTTGTCATGCTGATTATCAAGGCGTTACATTTTCTCCTCGCGGTGGTGGTACGGGCACTAATGGTCAATCATTAACATCAGGAATTGTGGTTGATCTTTCCCGTTATTTAAATCAAATTTTAGAAATAAATATTGCTGAAGGTTGGGTACGTGTACAAAGTGGGGTGATTAAAGATCAACTTAATGATGCGTTACATGCTCACGGTTATTTTTTCTCTCCTGACCTTTCAACCAGTAATCGTGCCACTATTGGCGGTATGATTAATACTGATGCTTCAGGTCAAGGGTCGTTAAAATATGGCAAAACCTCTGATCATGTTTTAGCGCTTACTGCCGTATTGGTTGATGGTTCAGTGCTTAATACTGAGCCTCTTACCGCAATACAACTTGATACATTAGACAGCACTTCGTTGGTTGATAATGCATTGCAAACAACGGCTCAAATTTGCCGAGATAAGCGTCAACAAATACTGGATAAATTTCCACAACTGAACCGCTTTCTAACCGGCTATGACTTAAAAAATGTCTATGATGATCAACTCCAGCAATTTGATATTGCGCGGCTATTATGTGGCTCTGAGGGATCATTAGCGTTTATCGCTGAAGCCAAGTTGAATATCACGCCAATCCCTAAATCCCGTACATTAGTGAATATTAAATACGATAGTTTTGATTCAGCATTACGCAATGCGCCAATGATGGTAGCTGCTCATGCATTATCTGTTGAAACTATCGATTCAAAAGTATTGAATTTAGCCAAAGAAGACATTGTTTGGAATACCGTTGAAGATCTATTAACCGACGTACCTGGCAAAACCATGTTAGGTATTAATATGGTTGAATATGCCAGTAATGATATCGCGGATAATCAACAGCAAGTTGCAGCATTATGTCAGCATCTCGATCAATTAATGGTTGAGCAACAGGCGGGAATTATTGGTTATCAAGTTTGTGATGATTTAGCCAGTATCCAAAAAATATACACCATGCGTAAAAAAGCAGTAGGTTTATTAGGGGCAGCAAAAGGCGCGAAAAAGCCGATCGCATTTGCAGAAGATACCTGTGTTCCTCCTGAGCATTTAGCTGATTTTATTGCTGAATTTAGGCAGTTATTGGACGAGAAAGCACTTAATTATGGCATGTTTGGTCATGTTGATGCTGGCGTATTGCATGTGCGTCCTGCATTGGATATGTGCGATCCTCAACAAGAATTGCTAATGAAAGAAGTGTCTGATCAGGTGGTGACATTAGTCGCTAAATATGGCGGTTTAATGTGGGGTGAGCATGGTAAAGGATTTAGATCTGAATATGGACCTGCATTTTTTGGTGACGAATTATTTACAGAATTACGTCGAATTAAAGCGGTGTTTGATCCCCACAATCGCATGAACCCAGGTAAAATTTGTACGCCACTGGGTAATAATAGTGAATTAGTGAAAGTTGATAGTGTGAAACGTGGTTTTTATGATCGTCAAATAGCGGTAACCACGCGTGATAGCTTTAAACAAGCCATGGAATGTAACGGTAATGGTTTGTGTTTTAACTACGACACTAGTTCACCAATGTGCCCATCAATGAAGATTTCTGCTGATCGTCGTCATTCACCCAAAGGGCGGGCAGGATTAGTACGAGAATGGTTAAGACAATTGGCGGAACAAGGGATCAATGCTGATGAATTTGAACAGCGATTATTAACCACATCACCGACCGTAAAACAGATTATTGATCGCTTGAAGAATACTTACGGTGCTAATCGTGATCAGTATGATTTTTCACACGAAGTGATGGAAGCGATGAATGGCTGTTTAGCGTGTAAAGCGTGTGCTAGCCAGTGTCCGATTAAAGTTGATGTGCCGAGTTTTCGTTCGCGGTTTATGAACATGTATTACAGCCGTTATCAGCGTCCAGCGAAAGATTACTTAGTCGCTTATGTTGAAAACATGTTGCCATTAATGGTCAAGGCACCAGTTATCGTCAATAGCCTTATTCGCCCGCAATGGTCGAAAACGTTAACCTTAAAAACCATTGGCTATGTTGATATGCCGCTATTATCGGTACCAACGTTAGCTGAAAGCCTTGATGGTCATCATGCGTTGTGTTTTGACATGCAGTGGTTACAAGCGTTATCCGATCACGAACGTCAAAACTATGTTTTAATTGTTCAAGATCCGTTTACCAGTTTTTATGATGCACAGGTTGTACGTGATTTTATTCATTTAATTGAAAAGTTGGGTAAAAAACCGATTTTATTGCCATTTAAACCTAACGGTAAAGCACAACATGTAAAAGGTTTTTTAAAAGCATTTGCGAAAACAGCAACCTCAACCGCAGATTTTTTAAATCAATTAGCGGTGTTAAATATTCCAATGGTGGGTGTTGATCCGGCTTTAGTGCTGTGCTATCGCGATGAATATGCAGAAGTGTTGCAGCAACGGCGAGGAAAATTCACGGTGTTAACTGCCCATGAGTGGCTATTACCGTTATTACAACAGTTGCCTCAAAAACAACGGTTGAATGATAAACCTTGGTATTTATTTGCCCATTGTACTGAAAAAACTAAAATGCCGAATGCTGAAAAGCAGTGGGGGGCTATTTTTAATCATTTTGGTGGGGTTATGGAGTCAGTACCTGTGGGGTGTTGTGGCATGGCAGGAACGTTTGGGCATGAAGCCGATAAGCTTGAAGCGTCTAAAAAAGTGTATAACTTGAGCTGGAAAACAAATATTGAGAAATATGATTCTGCGCGTTGTATGGCTACCGGATATTCATGCCGCAGCCAAGTTAAACGGCTAGAGCATATCCAATTTAAGCATCCCGTTCAGGCTTTGTTGCAGTTGGTGAATATATAAGAATATGTAATTGATGAGTAAGGTCAGTTATTCTCAATAAAAAAAGCGAGCTTAATCATAAGCTCGCTTTTCTATATAGACTCAATAAGCTTAGCTTACTGAACGGTATTCATTGTCAGGGCATAACCAGCGGTAAACAAGACCAGCAAGTGCTGCACCAATAAGCGGTGCGACCCAGAACATCCATAGCTGTGATGTTGCCCAGTCACCAACGAATAATGCAGGACCAGTACTACGAGCAGGGTTAACTGACGTATTAGTTACTGGGATACTGATTAAGTGAATAAGCGTTAGTGCAAGACCAATTGCAAGACCTGCCATTTGTGGTGAAGACAGCTTATGCGTTGCGCCTAAAATTACGAATAAGAACATGAATGTCATTACGACTTCAGTAACAAATGAAGACAGTAGTGAATAATGACCAGGAGAATGGGCACCGTAACCGTTAGAAGCAAAACCATTAGCAAGATCAAAACCGGCATGACCACTTGCAATGATATATAAGATGCCAGCGCCTGCGATACCACCAAGTACTTGTGATGCAATATAAGGAATAACGTCACCCGCAGGGAAACGACCGCCTGTCCATAAACCAACAGTAACTGCTGGGTTTAAATGACAACCAGAGATATGACCAATTGCGTATGCCATTGTCACAACCGTTAAACCAAATGCGAGTGCAACACCTAAAAAGCCAATCCCTAAATTCGGGTATGCCGCAGCTAAGACCGCACTACCACAACCACCTAATACTAACCAAGCAGTGCCGATAAATTCAGCAACTAATTTTCTCATCATAAAGCTTATTTCCTTTTAATTTGCAATTCAGGGTGCGTTAGAAAATATAAACAACGAATTGATAACTTTCTTATTTACTATTGTAACGGCTGAATGCTTGTACCAAGTCCATTACTGATTACATTATTACTGTGGATGGATTCGTAATAGTCGTGTATCTCATCAGTGGAGCTTGTGTTAACGACTCTAATTTGTGGCGCACATACTGAATTAAAAACGCTGTGCAAGCTAGCCTATATCTAAAACTTTAACCATAAATTATTATTCTAAATAATAATTTATTCTAATAGGTCTTAGGTGTTATGTGAATATTTATTTATAGATGAAAATAAGTTTAGCAATAAATGGCTATTTGTCCGATATATTTACCATTATCTTAGATATCACAGCTTAAAACTGATTGTTTTATAAACTTACATTGCTGTGGTGAATGTGAGTGTAGGGGATTAATCACTTTCATCGAATAAATACATTTCTAGTTGTTCGGATAACCATTTTATAACAGTGCCACGACGGGCTTCATTTTCAACAACTTCAGCATATGACTGCCAGTTCATAGCGCGATTATATTTAATCACTTTTAATGTGCCATTTCGTAAATGCTGTTTAATTAAGATTGCAGGTAGTGATGACCAACCCGTTTGATCAAGGACTGCATCTCGTAAATGTTCATAAAAAGATAAAGCAATATATTTACCCGCTTTAGGCGTCACAATACGTAAGCTTTCTTCATCAAAATAAGCGACTGAAATTTCAGTATAGCGCTCTAGATCGGCATTATTTACTTTTCTTAGTTGGCTTAATGGATGGTCTTTATGAGCAACAGACATTAACCGTATTTGACCTAGATCGGTTTGTTGTAGTCGTGAAAATGGATGTATGTTAGGTAATAAACCATAAGCAACATCGACTAAATTTTGTGCTACCATTTCCTCTAATTCTTGTGGGGGCGCACTGTAAATAGAGACACTTGTTTGAGGGAATAGGGTACGTATTTGACGTAATAATTGACGCCATAATGTTTCAGGGAGTGAATCATCTCGTGCAATACGAATGCTTGCTTCAACACCAATATTATATTGTTCACATCGAGTATGAATGTCTCTGGCAATGAGTATTATCCGTTCAAAATCATTGACTGTTGCTTCACCAATAACGGTTGGAGTGATGCGATTACCACTACGATTTAGGAGTTCAACGCCTAAATGATCTTCTAAAGCACTTAAAGATGCGCTAACAGTGGTTCGACTTTTTCCATGTCGACGAGCTGCTTCAGCAATTGATCCTGTTTTTATGGTTGATAAGAACATTTCAATCTGAGTTATTTTCATTAACAGTACCGATAAATTAAATGCCACGATGAGGTTTTTATAGGAATAGTTATATCAGCGACGATAAATACGACGCTCAGTGATTATAGTATTAATAGAAGGGGTTGTATCATCTAATTAGTTTCACAATTAAACAAAAAACGACGAAAAATTTGTCGATATTGAGGTCTATATGTCTAGTTCAATGCAACAAGAGCGCGGTTTACTCTTGTTGTCTACCGTGTCATCGTTTACTTTTGCTGTTTTGGGGATTGTACTTGGATCACTAGTCGGTTCTTTAGTGATTATTTTTGATGGTGCATATTCTTTAGTAAGCTTGGCGTTAACCATGTTATCTCTGGGTGCCGCGCATTATCTTCATAAACCTGAAATAAACAAAGATAGTTCGCAAGTAGCAATGATAGCGCCTGCTGTTATTGCCATTAAAGGCTCAGTGATTGCTCTAATGTGTATATGGTCATTCTATTCAGCTGTTAATGCAATTTTAGCTGGTGGCCGTGATATTAATGCGGGAGTCGCTTTAGGCTTTGGTATGATCAGTGTTATAGGTTGTTATGGCACATATCGTTATATCAAAGTTAAGAGTGAAAATATTTCATCAGCGTTAGCTGATGCCGAAGCAAAACAGTGGGTAATGGATACTGTTATCAGTGCCTCTGTATTAATGGGCTTCGTTGTCGCAAAAGTTTTGATGATGACTCAATATGCACATTTGGCTGTTTATGCAGATCCTACAATGGTGATTTTAGCTTCTATCTATTTCATTATTGTTCCTGTGAAAATGGTACGCCAAGCAGCAAGTGAATTAATAGATATTTATAGTCATGCAGATCTTGTACATGCTCATCATATCAAATAAAAATTAATGTGATGAATAAATGAAGGCCAACAAAATATATTGTTGGCCTTTTTTAATGGATTTAACGTCCAAGAAGTAAAGTGTTTTCAATCTCACGATAATGTTGCGCCGTGTTGATCAGAGAAGTTGCCGTTAACCCTGGAACACCATACACTTCAACCGTGGTGTTATATTTAGTTTGAACTTTTTCAACTAATAAATCGAAATCACCATCACCCGATAATAAAATAATACGATCGGCATCAGCGGCATGTTCTAGTACGTCAATCGTTATACCTACATCCCAATCACCTTTAGCTGAACCATCACTACGTTGAATAAAAGGTTTTAATTTTACGTCAAAGCCAATACCTCGTAAGATATTTTGGAATTGGCGTTGTTTTTCATCGCCTTTATGAATGGCATAAGCATAAGCAGCAATAATTTCTCGCCCTTGTGATACTTCTGCCCAAAAAGCATTGTAATCAAAATTACAGTGATACTTTTCTTTGACGGTATAATAGATGTTTTGGACATCGACAAAAATAGCAACTTTTTCCACGAGAATCCTAAATAGTTTAATTAACCAGTTTGTTATGGTGGACAAACTGACTAGTTATTTCAACCATTATTAAATAAATAGTAACGTTTACTATCAAAAATATTATTTTTTGATAGTTTCTGTTGTGAGAGACAAATATATAAGAATATTGATTACTTAACTATATT
>CAMQXY010000110.1 GCA_947039005.1 uncultured Photobacterium sp. | reverse complement strand
TCTTACTTCTTACTTCTTACTTTATTTTAGTTGTAATCTGCATAAGGGTTAACACTATTAAATACAATCGCGTGTTCAAACTCAGACAGTTTAATCGCTTCTTGTGTAATGGTAACTGAACGCTCATCCATAACCGCCTCACCAAACTGATAACGAATGGTTTCTTGTCCCTGACAAGCATTAGCATCATTGTGTTTTGTAACCGCTTTAATTGCCTGATTACGAATCAGATAAGCCTCTATTGCATCCTTACCGTATTTTGCCGTTAACATTGCGACGGTTTGTTGAGGAGATAACACTAACCCTGATGCATTATTACCACCAAAACCTTTGGCATTCAGAATAACGGCCTTGTAATCTTGCCCGCAATCACCCGCAAAGGTATGCTTGGTTAATATATTAAGGTTTGAGCTATGCACGTCATCAGCAATATGATCAATAGTATTTATGGCAGGAAGCCAACCGTACTGCCATACGCCTAATGAGGCCACAAGCTGATCGCCCGCGGCAGCACTCATTGAATGACCCACATACGATTTAATTGCCGCGACAGGCCAGCTTTCAATACCAAATGTTTTTGCAACTTCATTAAGGATATGGCTTTCAGTCACACGGTTTTGAGGTGTTCCCGTACCATGCGCTTGTACAAAGGTCTGTTTTACACCTTCTTCACCAAGGATCGCTTTTGCTAGTGCTGCTGCTTTTGCGACTGTGACATAGTTACCTACACCAGGGGCTGAAATCGACTTTTTATTGGCGTCAGCATTAACAAACACATCAGCCACAGAGCCATAAATATTTGCGCCTAATTCAAGTGCCAATTCGTCATCCATTAACACCACAAATTGCGCAGATTCCGCCATGGTAAAACCAGCATTTGATGAAAATGGACGACAAGCACGACGATTATCAACACTGTCACTGCCATCAAGGGCTTTTAATTGTTCATCTTCTGCTAATGCCCCCATCACACGAAAGCCTTCCATGATTTCAGGGACGACAGGTGCTTCTGCGTTACCAACAATTACCACCTTGGCTTTACCCTGTTGAATATCAGACATACCTTGACGCAGATTATATAAGAACGTCGCACACGCCCCCATATTAGTACCGGTTGCGCCAACGCTATTAATCACATAACCATTGATAAAATCAGCGGGCATTTCTGCTAACGATAACGCCATCATCTTAGAGCTAACACGATCACCGGTAAGATGAGCCGCAATCATGCCTCCTAGTGAGTTATCATCAATTTGTGCTAAACCACTACCAGCATACACAGACACTTGATCAGGCTTAATATGACGAAGAACATCATCCCACTCAAAACCGAGTGAATTAAGTGCATCTGAAGCGCCATATATTGTTAAAGACAAACCGCGGGGATGAAAACGAGAGTTATATAACTTGCTAGGATCGAATCCTGTTGGAATATTACCGCCACTAGAAACAGGAAAAGCAACACGCCCTTCCACTAACGCATCAAGATTGCCAGTTACGGTAATAACAGCTTTTGCACCTTGAATATCAACCTGCCAATTTGATGGAATATGATTCGGTAATTTAGATTTACGCAACGTAAACGTGATCTGATCATCTGCTGAATTTAAATTCGCTTTATATTGATATAATAAGTTATCAGGATCAAAAGACTCGATACGACGAACAAAAGTACCCGCTTTAATGGCAGTAATAATATCGTCAGTAATAGCACCATCATTACTTAGTCCCATACGCCGAGCGAGATCTTGCCATGTTGATTGCATGACTTCTTCAGATAATACATCAGCAATCATACGTTTATAGCTATGAAAACCAGAACTACGACCAGCGGCATTAATGCCCCCAAAACCAACAATTAGCGGTAATTTTGCCATTTTAATATCCTGAGATCGATTTAATACATCATTGAAATCAGAATATCAGCATTAACCTATGATTCATTTTATGTTTGTGCCAAAATCACTTGTATTACAGCCAAGCTTACGAAAATATTACACTACAGTTAAAAAATAAGTACTTAAGGAAAACTAATGAGAGTCGGGTTTGTTCTTTTTCACCGAGCCTTAATTACTGGTATCTCATTGAGTGCTGAAATGCTAACCAGTGCAGCCAGTCTTCGTGATCGCAAAATGCAACAACAATCCCCCTTTGAAATTAAGATTATTGCCTCAACACTTGAGTCTCCGACTCTCACCGCAGGTATTCGTATTCAACCTGATATTACCTTTGACGATCCAGAAAATTTTGACATTATTATTGTACCGCCAATGTGGGGCAATCCTATTTCATCACTATCAAAACACCCTGAAATCCCTGCTTGGCTAATTAAGCAGTATCATAATGGAGCCCAGATTATAGCAACAGGAACAGGCGTTACCTGGCTTGCTGAAACAGAATTATTAAACCAGCAAACAGCAACAACCCATTGGTATTTTTATGACAAATTCTCACAGCGTTACCCACAGATAAAACTTAATCGCCAAGCCTCGATTACTTCAGCAAACGGGCTTTACTGCACTGAAAGTATTAACTCACAAACAGAAATGGTGCTGTATTTAATCTCTAAATATTATGGTCAAAAAATCGCGAATACCATAGAAACCCATTATGGGCATGAGATAAGTAAATCAGGGCATCAACCTTTTTATGAAATTGGTGGTCAAGTGCAATTTGATGAATCTATCGCTCAGGCACAAGACTGGATGCAACGCTATATGTCGCAACCATTGACCACTCAGAAAATTGCACAACATTGTGGGTTACCATTACGCAGTTTTAACCGTAAATTTAAAGATCAAGTCGGCCAAGCACCACATCAATATTTGCAAAAAATAAGAATGGAAACAGCCAAAGAATTATTACGCGATTTTGGAATGTCATTATCGGATGTGTCAGAACAGGTGGGATATAAAGACGCGTATCATTTTTCAACTCGGTTTCAAAAAGAGTTTGATATTACTCCTTCTCAATACCGTAATATGGTTAAAGCAAAAGCTTACAACGTTCAATAACCATTACCAAAATACATATAAAAACGCCTAGTACTTATTGCTTGAATCCAGCATTACTAGGCGTTTTTATTATTAGTTGTGGTGATTAAGTCGCTTAGAATTTTCGACTCGTCACATCTTCACATTCACCATCAATCACATTGGCAGTGGTTTGACGCTGCTGACGAAATACACTATTCATGGTTTCATCTTGGCCAGCAAAGCCTTCTGTAAAATTCTTTTCTTCGTATTGCATACCTTCGGCAGCAAGTTTACGCTTAATAAACGGCTTCGCAATCATCGCTGCAATACCAAGAAACAATGCCATAATGGCAGCAAAAGAAACTGCAAATAAACCGATCACAACAGCAAAAAAACCAGTAAGTAAATTTCTCATGGACACGCCTCTATTAAATCATATCAATCAGGCCGTTAGGTTATCCTAATGTTTATCTCATACCTGATAAGTCTACTTATCCTAACATCAATTCAATACTTTTATTATCTCTCTAGATAATAGTTTTATCTAAATGAACTGACCATGAACATAAGCATAAATTTGTTATATAACCTATGTTTTATTATACTTTATGCTGAAAGGAAAGATAATTTTTATTTATAGATAAAACGTTACTATTAGTTTGCTGCTATAACTATTTAAACGGCCACAGTGACAATCTGTTGCACATCACACTGAATACGACTGATTTTATCGTTCGCTAATAAGAAATATGCATCTTGTGGTAAATCTTGAGAGAACACCTCGTTATAAGTCATTCCTACATATACACCGCGAAATACAGCCCCCGTTAAACCGTGCGAAATAACAATTGCATTGTCAGACACTGAAGTATCCGCTAAAAAATCTTCAATACGATCTTTAACTTCATAATATGACTCAGCATTCGGTGCCATTAAATACCAATCTTTCTGTTCATTAAACTGGGGATGTTCCTTTTTAATATCCGGAATGTAAGCTTGTTCCCAATCACCTAAACAAAATTCTTTTAAACGCACATCTTGCACAATTTCATTGATATTAATACCAATTTGATTAGCTACAATTTCAGCCGTTTGCATAGCTCGACCTAATGGGCTGGCATAAATAGTCCACTGGCGTTTATCTGCTAATTTATTTTTTAATGATAAACCAACCATGGCGGCCTGCTGTTGCCCTAACTCCGTTAAATCAGAATTACAATGCCCCTGTAAGCGCTGTTGTGCATTAAAGATGGTTTGACCATGACGTAATAAAAATATGCTTTTTGACATTTAACTCCCCTTGCGTGGGCTTTAGGTTATACCATAAGGAGATTACCAACAATAAAAAGCCAAAAACAAACGGAGATTAATACTATAAAGAGAATGACGCAAACGCTTACCTTTTTTAACGCAATGATTTAAAAGTAAAACGTACAGTAACACATAAATAAAAGCCCTCTTTATACCTTTTGGGTATCATGTTATGATGCCGCCCCTATTTGTACTACGAATATATAGCAGACTTTTTAATACATCTGCCCTCTGCTTTATAAGCAATTCATGTCTTTGACTTATACGGATATAGCCTTTTAGGTCATTCATAAAATAATTAAAAATCACTGAGAAATGCCAACGATATCAATACAGCTTTACTCTCAGTAGATAAAGAATAGAGACTATTAATGGTAAATATCATTATTGACGGTAACACATTTAAGGTAAATCAAAGTCAAACCTTACTAAAAGTGGCAGCACAATGCGGCATCACCATTCCTTCGCTATGTGAAGTTGACGGCTTTCACCATAACTGTGATTTATGTTACGTTGAAATTAACCACGGTGACACAGTAAAAGCCTGCAATGTGTATCCCACAGAAGGCATGATAGTTACAACCATTTCTTCAGCCTTGATTCAACGCCGTAAACATGCCCTTGAAGCCCTTTTATCAACACCTAATATCAGCTGTAGCGTTCCGCCTTGCCAAGTAGCTTGCCCAGCCGATGTCGATATCCAATCTTACCTTTATTTTATTGCCACTAATCAGCCTCAAAAAGCGATTGAAGTCATAAAGAAAACATTACCGATGCCATTGTCTATTGGTCGAGTATGCCCTGCTTTTTGTGAAGCTAAGTGCCAGCGTAAATTGGTTGATGGCTCAATTGCGATTCGACAAATAAAACGCTATGCCGCAGACATTGATTTAGCATCATTACATACTTATACCCCAACCAAAAAACCAACCAAACCCCAGCGGATTGCCATTGTTGGTGCAGGTCCTGGCGGTTTAAGTTGTGGTTATTTTCTAAGTAATGAAGGTTACAACGTCACTGTATTTGAATCCATGCCTCAAGCTGGCGGTTGGTTACGTTATGGTATTCCAGAATATCGCTTACCTAAGGCTGTGTTAGATCAAGAAATTGACATCATGTGCCGTAATGGTATGACGATTGAAACCAATAAAAAACTGGGTACAGACTTTAGCTTATCGTCACTGCAACACGACTATGATGCAGTGTGCTTAGCCGTAGGAGCTTCACTTGCCAGTGAAATGCGTTATCAAGGCACAGATCTTAATGGACATTATCTTGGTGTCGACTTTTTAAAAGATCAAATACTTGATAAGCAATACACTATTGGTAAAAAAGTCGCGGTTATCGGTGGTGGAAATACCGCGATTGACTGTGCACGAACAGCATTACGTTTGGGTGCTCACACTACCCTTATCTATCGTCGAACGCGTGATGAAATGCCAGCTGAATTATATGAAATTGAAGAAGCTGAGCATGAAGGGGTTAATTTCTTATTTTTAACCAATCCCGTTGAAAATATTGCTGATGAAACTGGCCGTATTTGCCAAGTGAAATTAGAAACGATGGCGCTTGGTGAACCTGATGCATCCGGTCGTTGTTCTCCTAAAGCCACTGGAGAATATGTCTATGCTGAGTTTGATACCGTTATCGCGGCTGTATCACAAAAAACAGATACGCGCTTTTTAGATAGCGATACCATTGAATTACCAATGAGCCGTTGGAACACGCTTGATACTGATGAACAGACAATGTATTCAGGGGTCGATAAGATTTTTGGTATTGGTGATTTTCGTCGCGGTCCAGCAACAGCCATCGAAGCAATTGCCGATGGTCGTAAAGCAGCTCAGGCTATCGATAGCCAATTTGGTGGCAACATGGAAAAACTCTACACCGAGTCATTCCGTGAACGCAATGTTACCCGTGGCCATTTAATTCGCCCCGATCATGTTAATAAACTCAAAGATGTTATGCGTTCATTACTTGCAGGTAATAACGCAACGGATATTGAAACTCAGCTTGAACATGCATTAAAACAAGTAATGCGTAATAAAATGGCTGAACTTAACGCTGGTGAACGTCATTTAAGTTTTAATGAAGTCGAAAAAGGTTATACCAATCAAGCAGCCATTGATGAAGCGAAACGTTGCCTCAGCTGTGGTTGTCACGATGGCAATAACTGTAAATTACGCCATTATGCGACCGACTATCATGTTGATAAGCAATTGATCATCAGTGGATTACGTCCTATTAGTGTTTAACCCTATCTAAAACATCAATAAAGCATCAATAAAACATCAATAAAAAGCCACTGTGGGTATTTGTCGTTAAAACAAAGACCCACAGCGGCTTTTATTTAGCATTACATCATTATGTAACGTTAAATTAACCAACCAAATTCATTGGACGTAATTTCACAGATTCAAATAATTTATATTCATCAGCTGTGGTTAAAAAATTAAGAAAATGGGCGCTTTCTAAATGCGCATCAAGATGTGCTTGTGAATGCCATACTTCTTGCATAACGAACAAACCTGCTACATTTTGATCAGCAAACAACTGATAACTTTCACAGCCGGCTTCCAAATGCGTAGGGGCAATAAGCGATTCTAATAGAGATTTAGCTTTTTCAATGCAATTAGGGTTAGCTTTAATTTCTGCTAATAAATAAATCATTCTTTAACACTCCGTAAAAATTTTCTCATCTTGCCAACGTGATTTAGGCACATCAGCATTAAAATCATCAGCACTATGATAGCCGATTGGCACGATCACTAAGCTTGTAAACCCTTGCGCATTAAGATCAAATTCTTCATCTAAAATCTCACGATCAAAACCTTCAATCGGCACAGCATCAATGCCCATCGCAGCAACACCTAATAACAATGAACCGATGTTAAGATAGACTTGCTTTTGCATCCAATGATCAGCGTCGTCTAATGTCTTACGATGTAAATCAACAAAAAAGTTACGTCCATCAACCATGCGTTGTTTTGATTGTTCATTTGAAAAACGACCATCTTGCTGTTCACATGCTAATAAATCATTCAAATAATCATCGTCTATCGTTATTTTTGAACAAAAAACTAACACATGTGACGCATCGACTATTTTAGGCTTATTAAAGACATAAGGACCTTCTGTCGCCTTACTAATTCGCTGCTTTGCATCATCAGTTGCTGCTATAATTACATGCCAAGGCTGTGAATTAACACTTGAAGCACTTAATCGAATCAATGCTTTTATTTGTTGTAATTGCTCATTATTTAGCTTACGTGAGGGATCAAAAACTTTGGTTGAATAGCGTTTTTCCGCAGCATCAATAATGCTCATGTTATTTTCCTAAAACGGTATAATCTCTGACTCACACCATACTCTTTCATGGCTAGAAGGAAAACCCATACACCACCATTGATTTTCCAAACTCATTTTTAATATCACGTAACTAATACCATAATAAATGCTATTTCAAACTATCACTCATCGCCTTCAACCCAGCTTGACGACCAAGCTCATAGCCTATATTAAGCTTCTTTATATCGCGGGTTAACCGCTTAATTAAAAAGTTTTTATTAGGAACAATCGTTGTTATACGACAATCAGCAGGTGGATTGCGAATAAAATACAACGCTTTATTATAACGAGACTCTTTGGTTAAGAATTCTTGACCAAATACAGGGGTTGTTTTGAATATTTTACGTGTTAACCAAGGGACTTGATGGCTATGAACAAAGTTTGCCTGTGCATGAGACAAAATAACGGTAATATCACGCGCACCACGGCGATAAGCTTCAATAACAGGGATAGGATCAGCAATGCCACCATCACTCATGGCAATACCATCAACCTTCGGAAAATTACGATAAACAATCGGTAATGCACATGTTGCGGTCATTAGACTTTGTAAATTATCACGTTTAACTTCAATATAATCAGCATCCCCGGTTGCAATATTTGTTGTGGTTGCAAACAGTGGGATCCCTTGGCTTTCATACTTATCAACTTCGAGTGGCAAGTTATTAATACTTTCAGACCATAACCAATCAATATCAATAAGATTACCACCTTTTGCAAAGCGTAAATAATTAATAAATGACTTACTACGAGCATATTCAGTGATTACAAAATAATTACGTTTATAATTTTTACAAAGATAGCCCATCAGCACCATTGATCCTGCTGAAACACCAATCGTAAAATCGAACGGGTTATAATCTTTTTCAAGAAAAGCATCAAGAACACCCGTAGCAAAAATACCACGCATTGCTCCACCTTCAACAACTAAAGCACGCTTAGGTGTATCATTCATAAACATTTATCCTTTTAAGTTATGAACTTATTGAAATTCAATTAGATATAACATCAGAATACCAATATAAAATGAATATTAGTTCAGACAACAACAGAAAAAGCATACTTTTATTGCATATTTACCTTTATTAACAGATACCCTGCCTTTAATGCTGCTTTACTTAGTAAATATATAAGTTATTTTTAAACTTACAAAAAATAACTTAATTAATAAAGGGGGAATACTATCATTTTATAAAAAATGATTATCTAAACATAAATATAGCTAATCATAATAATTAGTCTATGCAAAAAGTGACCACATGAAAAACAACCGTTATTACTATATGATTATAATCTTTCTTTGCTATTCAAAAACGATTGAAGCGCCCGAAAACCTGCCACAAACGTTAATCCTGCGGTAATAACAGGAAACACAAACATCAACGGTCTTAAAGTCGTCATGATAGCAATTGCTGTTTCTGCGGTTGGTTGATAAAGAGGAAGATAATAAATAATGCTATAACTTAAACATAGCGTTATTATAAAAAAGACAGCGGCTACACTTATACCAAATAACCACGATTCATCCGTACGTTGTGCAAACATTTTTCCATATCGTTCAGCACCTGATTTACTTATACCCACCAATATTTCCACCTTTCGTTACTTTTAATTACATAACGCTATGTTAAAAAATAATAATTACCGATACGTATCACCAGACAATCACCTCAAACATAAAAATCAGTCAATGCATGAGGTAATGTCATTTTTTCTCAAACTAATTACGGTATAACGTCACAATATTTTGAGGCGTAAAATCAACCATATCACCATGAACTAACGTTTCTAGCATTATGTCAGAGCCGACTTCAATTACTTCACCCTTCATAAACTCAGGCTGACAATCGACAATTTTTACTTTTATTTCATATCGGTTTGAACGCAGTTTCGCTGTTTCTCCTATCTCAATAGGCTTATAAATATCGACTGGTGCTTTGCCAAAGAAAGATCTTGGTCCATTTACATTATCCCATTGCATCGTCATTTCCTTATGATTAATATCCACGTAATAATACCTACATCAGCTCAAGTTCAATTTGAGCCAAGATCCCAACGATAACTTTAATACTATGACCCTACCCACATTAACAATGAGTATGCAACTCAACGCCCATAGTTTATCGTTAAATAGCGACATTATTCAATCAAAAAACGTACTGAAAAAGGTGATTAATGCCACGTATTTTATTCTATTTTTTATATTATGATCGTATTAAAGTGACAATTATTTGATTTAACCAACGAGCACTGACATTTTCACCTTATAATGGATCATGATCTAATTCTTTATTGGTCGTCCCCAATAATTCAATAATTTGTTCCCATTTATTCGATTGATACGTCAACATCAAATAGCCTTTTCCACCGGATAAGCCCTTCAATTCAATTAAAGCACTGCTTCCATCTTTAGCTTTCCAAAAAGATAACCACTGACCACAATTTTCAGCTTTTAAACATTGATAAAACTTTACTATTCGTTAGTATTTACCACGTTAAATCAACAATACGTTCATCCGCAATGTAATAAACAATATCCCCAGCCATGAGTACCGTTGTTAAACTAGGATTAACCTCACATTTTTTATCACGTTGATGCACGGCAATAATAATCGCTTCATGCTGTTTTTTAAATGCGTAATAAATTGATTCTAATGTAATATTATCAACAGATTGAGGTACTTCAATTGAATATTGAGTTTGTCCTTTATGTGCACTCACTAATTCTGAATGAATAAAACTTGAGCCTTTATCTATTACCGATTTAGCAACTAACTCTGTTGATAGTGAGGATATACATTCTGAATTAGGGCAATACCTGTGCAATAAATCTCGCTTAATTGAGTCATCAAAATGCGCAACCAAATGTGCATTACTATTTTGTTCCGCAATAAATAAACTGACGGTTAAGGTCGCGTCATCTAAATCAGTATCAACAATCACAGCACTGGCTTTTGAAAGGCTCGCACGCTCCATCTCTATAGCATCCGTAAATGAATTAACGCGCACAAAATGTATATCAGTATCAAATGGTGATTCTTCATAAACACACGACACGACCACCAATTCTCGTCGTCCTTGTTCTTCTCTTTTTAGCATCTCAAGTAAATGAGGAGTACGACTACTGTTAATACCAATAATAATAATATGATTGTCTAAATTCAATTTTTGCTTCCCTCTTCTATTTGCACGCCAAAAATCCGTAAAAAAAACCGCAATTTTACCAATCAACAGTGCGAATAAACTCACACCACAAGGAATAATAAATAAGGCAGAAAATAACTGTCCATGTGCTGTTGTTGGACTTAAATCGCCATAGCCAACAGTGCTACTCGTGGTTACTATATAATAAATAAAACTCGCCATATTCTCGATTAAATGAGATTCATTAGCGAGCACTAAGCCTATCCAACTCAACACGACGTAGCCACTAACAAGCAACATCAATGTATACCTATTAATTGCCATAAAATGCTTATTAATTACCTGTTTTATGACGTTTAATAGCGCATGCATATCTTTTCCTTTTGATTTACATAATGTTAGTAGTGTACCCAATCATAAAAGTACTGTATGT
>CAMQXY010000109.1 GCA_947039005.1 uncultured Photobacterium sp. | reverse complement strand
CATTATCATTCCAAGCATCTGCACAAGCAGTAGCACTAGATAAGAATGATAATCCAATTGCTGTTGGTTATTCGACGACTGATGTTAAAAATGATTACTATGCTATGCAAGCAGCGTATTTTACTGCGAAAGCGGGTAATTTAGCATCATGGACACGTACGATGATTCCTGGTTTGGATATTGAACCTGGTGATGATCGTGATTTTACTTATACCATCGCAAATGGTGTTAATAGTAAATCTGTTATTGTGGGTGATGCAAAAGGTAATGGTGAAAAACCACAACGTGCCTTTATGTATCAAGTAGGGCAAGGCAATGCTAAGTTCTTTGATCAATTAGCGCCGTCTATTTTCTTTAAGAACTCAAACAGTCATGCAGCTGCGATTAATGATAATGATCAAGCTGTCGGTTGGGTTGATATTGAATCGAGTAATGGTAAAGAAGCGCGTCATCGTGGATTTACTTATGTAGCGAAAGATGCCGCGATTAAGAATGCTAATGGTAACGTAGTACTTGCCTCAAATACGGCATGGGCGCTTGATGATTTAATTAACAATCCTGAGGCTGGGGTTGCTTCTGAAGCAAACTCGTACCGTATTCTCGATGCTACAGGTATTAATAATGCAGGTGTGATCGCAGCAACTGCGTTTTATTGTGCTGGTGGTTATGAAAATTTAAGTAATCTTGCACACTGTAGTGGAACAGAACAACGCGTTGTTGTTAAATTAGTACCAAATGCAGATGCAACAGCTAGTGATATTCAACCTCGAGCTCAAGATGAAGAGCCACCATTTAAGCGTTCTGGTGGTTCGCTTGGCATTTTGGCTTTGACAGCATTAGGCTTTATTGGTTTCAGAAGAAGAAAATAATTTTTTAATTAAATTATTTAATTTCAACGGGCTCACAATTTGTGAGCCCGTTTTGTTTTTAGGCTTGATCAATCTCAGAATATAGCCCATTTTTAATAAGGGAGTTATAACACTCCATCATTACTTTAATGTAATGAAAAGTACCAACAGATAAGGATGAGGATCGAACTATGAAGAGACAAAAGCGGGATCGTTTAGAACGCGCACAAGCTCGAGGTTATCAAGCCGGTTTGAATGGCCGCTCTACAGAAGATTGTCCATATAATGGTACAGACGCTCGTACGAATTGGTTAGGCGGTTGGCGAGACGCAAGAGAGGAACTTCAACAAGGTCTCTATAAATAAGATAACCTCCCTCATGGTTAACCTTTCTGATGCCCCTTAGGAGAAGGGGCTTTTTATTGCCAATAATATTAATTGCAATCATTTTGATGGTTTGGGTTTTGTTATTGCTTGAAAATAAGCAATCTATTTTAGATTGGTTGTTATGAATAATTAAATAAGATAGCAATTAATAATAGGAGGCTAAGTTTTTAAATATATTTATCGATGTTATACCAATCCCATTAATTAAGTGGTCATCTTTCAAAAGTATTAGATTCCCTATCGCTCTCGCGGGCATTCACTGTAGGGAATGACGAAAGAGGACATTAAATTGAGTCAGAAACTTATTGTGATTGGTATTATTACAGACAATTGCTGGTGGACTACATAGCCATAAAAAAAGCTCTAAAGAAGACTTCAGAGCTTTATAGTATTTAAATTGGGAAAGAATTAAAAGTTGTCAGTATCTTTAAAAAGACCCACTTTTAGATCTTTAGCAACATAGATTTCTTTACCGTCTACAAGTACACGGCCATCAGCAACACCCATAATAAGCTTACGATTAATTACACGTTTAAGCTGAATGTCGTAGGTTACTTTTTTTGCCGTTGGTAATACTTGACCAGTGAATTTGACTTCACCTACACCAAGGGCACGACCTTTACCTTCACCGCCTGACCAGCCAAGGAAAAAACCTACAAGTTGCCACATAGCATCTAAGCCAAGACAACCAGGCATTACTGGGTCACCAATAAAATGGCAATTAAAGAACCATAAATCAGGATTGATATCTAATTCCGCATGGATAAACCCTTTGCCATGGTCTCCACCTTCAGCAGAGATATTCACAACACGGTCAATCATCAGCATATTATCTACTGGTAGTGATGGAAATTCAGGACCGTATAGCTCGCTTTTACCACATGCAACTAGTTCTTCGTGTGTATAAGAATTCTGGCGTGTCATTAGAATCATTTACTCCTTCAAAAGTATGCAAGCAATTTAGCTTACACGTGTACGCTAAACAACTCGGATCAGTTCTGGCCCAACCAGTTGGAAATCATTAGTCGAAGCCGATTAACAAACCCAATCTCATTCGAAAGGTCGCCATGATGGAAATAATCAATGCGATCTTCAATTAAAGAGAGGATAGTTTCGTCATCTTCATTTTCACTACGGAATGCTTTACCTGTAAGGCGAGGGATAGCTTCATCAACATTATTTACAGCCCAAATATGGAATTGTTTAGCTTTGATAGCTTCAATAACTTCCTCATTGAGACAAAGACTCGATAAATTAGTGTGTGGTAAAATAACACCCTGATTGCCAGTAAGGCCGCGGTGAACACATACCTTATAGAACCCTTCGATTTTTTGATTAATACCACCAACAGCTTGTACGCGACCAAATTGGTCAACTGCACCAGTAACTGCAATTTCTTGATTAATTGGCTGCAATGATAATGCTGACATTAATGCACAAAGTTCAGCTAAAGATGCACTGTCGCCGTCGACTTCTGAGTAGGATTGTTCGAATACAATCGAAGCAGAATAGGGAAGTGCTTGATCTAAATCGAGTGCACTTGTCACAAAGGCTTGCATTATCATCATGCCTTTTGCGTGAATATTACCGCCAAGTTCAACTTTACGTTCAACGTCAGTAATATCGCCATCACCGAAATGGACAACACAAGAAATTCGAGCTGGTTCACCATAAGCTGTTGGATGACCGGGCATTTCAACTACCGTTAGACCATTAACTTGGCCAACTTCTTCACCTTCAGTTGCGATTAATACTTGGCCGTGATGGATATCCGCAATTGCACGTTCAGGTAAATATGATTCTCGATATTCTTTTGCTCTTAATGATGCTTTGATATGTCCAGCAGTGATGGGATTACCTTCCGATTCTACCGTTGCTTCTGAAAGTAAATTCAAATGCCATAGTGGACATAAAGGTAAACGAGTTTGGTCTTCTGCGTGACGAGCACCTGCTTGTAAGATGGCATGAATTGCATCAGAGTCAGCTAGTGTTGGTAAGCCGTAATAATGGCCAATGCCTTTAACATAGCTTAAATAATCAGTTAGCGTTGCTTCATTAAGCAGTAAATCTTGCTCAAATTCGCCATACATTGCCATACCATCACCTAAATCAGGTTCTGCAGTATCAAGCTCAGCCATTAGATAACGCTCACCTATAATTATAAGTTTAACGTTGACTTTTTCTGTTGCCGGTACCGTATAAAATCGTTTATTGGTGATGGGTTGCCATTCTAGTTGACCATTCATCATGACGTTTTTTAATTGTGGCCATAAGCTTGGGTCGCTTAAAATTGCAGTGATAGATAAAACGAGATAACCATTATGTGCTTGATGGAGTAAACCGTATTTAAGTTGGGGTTGTGTTTCACCGTCTTTAGCCGGATAAACTGCGCCAAATAACTTCTCATGCGTGACGTTGTCACCAGCAATGATGATGGGGTGTTCTACGGTGTTTTCATTATTGCTGCTTGATTTATTAATACTTTTTTTTAGCAATTCAATAATGTAATCACGATATAACGTGTTATCGGAAGCTGTAATGCGTAGAATGCGTGGCTGTAAATTCATCGCGGTGAAGCGGCGTACAGCATCGGATAAGCGAGGCTGAAGGATGCCGACCAGAGTAGGCTCTAGATCATCATATTGATCTAATACGTGCTGATACGGGCTGTAATCAGGAAACATGTTACGCCAAGATTCTTCATGCATAAATTTATGATTTCTATTGTTACTGTGAAAGGATGTGCAGTATAAAGCAATCAAAGGACTCATAATAGACACTTATCGGCTATATTTAAATTTCAATATTAAGCTTATTTAATATTAATAGAATAGATTGTTATTTTACTACTCAGGAGTTACACTGTAACGGTCAGTTTAAATAGTTTGAGAATTATCAATCCTATGAAATATCAGCAACTTGAGAACCTTGAAGCAGGTTGGAAATGGACTTATTTGGTTAAGAAATGGAAAGAAGGGGAGCCAATAACAAGCTTTGTTGATCAAAGTGAAGCTGATGCTGCAGTAAAAACATTGCTCGATATTGAGCACGAACCAACCAAAGTTATCGAGTGGATTGATAACAATATGGCTAATGGTTTAGAGAATAAGTTAAAACAAGCCATTCGGGCTAAAAGGAAACGACATTTTAATTCAGAACAAATGCACACTAGAAAGAAATCAATTGATCTGGATTATCGTGTTTGGGAAAAATTAGCAGAAAAATCACAAGAATTAGGTTCAACGTTATCTGATACAATTGAATATTTAATTAGTGAAAGTTCTCGTACAGAGAAAATCGGTGAAAAGGACTCAGGTTTAAATAATGATTTTAACCAGTTACTTAATTCAGAATCTTTTGAGTAATATACTTTTTGATTAAGTCGTTGGTACTTCTCTTTCAAGTTAAACGTTATTATTAGGGAGTGTGTAATGGAATATGTTCTTTTATTAGCGGTTGTGGTTATTTTTATTGTTTTTAAAGATAGACCCATAATGGTTTTAGAGTTTAAAGATGGTGAACTTGTTAAAACAAAAGGACAAGTACCAACAGGATTTCAAACTGCTTGTCGCGATATTGCCCATAAAACGCCATTTTCTGGGCGTGTAAAAGTGTATAAAACACGATTTTCTACAAAATTAAATTTTTCAAATACAATTCCAACGAAAATAAAGCAACGCATAAAGAATGTTTTTCCACATAATTCATCAACATCTAAGCGTGGAAAAAGAGCATAATAGTTCTAATTTAAAATAAAAAACGTTATCTATAAAGATAGCGTTTTTTTGTTTTAAAAAATAAGAATATAATAACACCTACCACAAAATGATTATTAAAATAACATCCAAGTAAGTTATTTATTAACTAGTGTTAGATGTTTAACTCTAGTTAAAATTATCTTAGTCGAAGAGTAAAAATAGTATTAATTAATTACTTTTTAAATATATCTATTATTTGGAGTATTAACCCATCAATATGTTGATATTTATATCTATTATTGTTGTGGAAGGGTGTGTAGATGGTAGGGGTTAAAAGTCTTATTAATTAGTGTTATATATAATTGAACATCTATTTGTGAATAGGTAGTTTGAGAGGGTTTGATAATCTTGTTTTTAAATAAAAATAGCCCAAGTTTATCTTGGGCTATATATTAATTAATTGCTTTTCTTAGTGCTTCTTTACTTTGAATAAAGAAGGTGATCTTTTCTTTTAATTCAGCAAGTTCTTGTTCTGCTTTTTTTCGTAATAGGGTTTCTTGTTCTAATTTTTCACCAATTTCAACCGCTAAATAACCACCTTTAATTAAAGCTTTTGTTGTTACATTTGTATCAGTCAGAGATTTTAATGCTTCAATCATATAATAATGTTGATCGATATCTCTAATGGTAATTGCCATATTTACTCCTTATTAATATTCAATGATAACAATAAGGCATTGTTTCGTGAATCTTTTATTCTAACGCACTATAACTTTATAATACTTAAATAAAAGCCATAGCAACAATGACTTAAACTTATATTACTTAATGATTCTTTTGCCTAACAAAACTTCAGAAAAAGAATTTTGGCAAAAAGATGGAGTGCGTGAAATATATATTGCGTCTCCAGAGCGTAAAGAATCAATAAAAAAATCATTAAACATTAATTGTGAATTATTATTTCCTATATGCTCCATACCTAATAAATAATAATGATTCTGGAATCGAAGATATAAGCCATTAAAGCGAATAGAATAAGCTGAATTTTCATTCTGGCACTTACCATTTATTAACATTGAAGCATGGCCATCATCTAATATTATTTGTAATGTCTCATAGGTAGTATCATTTTTTTTTGTTGAAAATTCATACGTTGCTTTGGTATTAATAGAGCTAATCACTGCCTGTATAAACAAGAATACAAGAGCACTAACAATACCAATAAGCGCTTTATTTAACACTGCAAATATCCTGTTTAACGGTAGGTGAGTAATCAACAAAGTGGCCATTACTTACACCAAACAATTGATAATAATTACAAGATGCATTAATAGGAAATGCATACCATTTACTGATAGTACTATTATCATTGCTTAAAATTGCGTTTTGTACTGGCTTGGGTAAATCTACACCATTATAAATAATAGGTAATCCCTCAACAGAGGTGGTATCAATAAAAAATAAAAAGCGATAACAAATGGTTAATGTAGCAAAGAAAAAAACGATACCCAAAAAAATATCAAAAACTTTAATACTATGTCTTTGTGGTGTTTGAATAACTGTATTATTTGATTCTATATCAAATAATTCTACTTTTTTTTCTTTTGAATAAGGTTGTTTATTATCAATTGAAAAATGTGTATTGTGTTCTTCTATACTAATTAGAACGCTTTTAGGTGGGTGAGAACCGTCATCAATGAGTGCTGATTGCCGAATACAATAACCTAATTTGGGTTCTGTTGTTATTATTTTATCTTCATCAATTTTTGCAAAGGCTGTACGTAAATTTTTTATTGCAACTGTTAATGAATTATTTGTGACAATTTTACCTTGCCAGCATTCAGTTAATAATACTTCTCGATGGATTGTATTATTTGCTGATTCAGCAAGTAAAGTGAAAATCAATGTTTCTGAACGAGATGCTTTAATAAAAGCCCCGTCGCTAATACGCGTTATGGTTCTACGTGCAAAATCAACATCGAAACGTCCTAGACGTTTACAACCGTCGTTTACTTCATCGTTCATTTTTATTCTTATCTATCAGTTTTAGCTATAAATCGATAGCCAAATTCTCATCAAATACACCATATCAAAACAGATAGGGCGTCTTAGTATTTTATACAAAACAGCTAAATATGCAATTGTGAAACAAGTATAACTATCATAAAAGCGATGATAGTACGACAATATTAGTGCCATTTTAAACTATCATTCGAATTATCTATACTTTATTGCCTTATATCTAAGTTTTTATAATTAATCTAGAGATAGTGGACCTTCAGAGTTATACCTTATTGGGATTTACATATCAATGCTGTTCTAATAGTGACGCTGTCACATTTTAACTTTAGTTTGTTACCTTTGTAATATTACGTTTGAAATGTGGAACCCAAAGTCCATCAGCGATCATCCATTGGCGTAAAGTTTCTAATTCAATCTTAAGCTTAAGCCCGTGTTGCTCAATCAGTTTTTCACGCGCAATGTCAGCCCGAAGTCTGAATAATATTTAAGCATTGAGATCGTATATCAGCATTAATTTTATTACCTGGTGATTGTCCACGCCGTTGATGAACCAAACCAACAGCACCGAGATCTCGATAGCGTGTTATTAATCGTTGAACCTGACGAACGCTGACATTAAGAATCTGTGCAGCATATTTACGCTTGATTCGTTTTTCACAAACATCACGAATTGTACCTAAGCGAAATTTCTCTTTGTCATTCATGGTAACCAACATATTTTGTTTAACTTAAACTGATCAGCAGATACAGATCACTATAGAAAAATAGGACATTTAGCTTTGCAGAAAAGAGACACTTTGCCTTGGGGCTATATCATTATTCCCCGATTAAAATGTCTCTTTTTAAAGTAGTTCATTGTGGTAAAAATGGGTTATAGAGTAGGGAAGTCAGGGGTCTTTCTTGGTGCTGGATTTAAATTGTTCAGGCTGAACTAACACGGGATTGATAGCTTCAAGTTGACGGATTGCACGTTGTTGAGCGGTACGTTTTGAGGCTTTTTTGCTGCGACTACGCTTTTGTTGTTGGTCATATTATTGCTGTTTTGCCTGGATAAATTTTAATACTGCACCCAAACGTTTGTTATCAACTATCTGACCTTGGTCGGCTTCTTCGAGCTTATCAAACACTTTAAAACTCAATTTTCGGTGACCATATTGGATCGTGATGGTGCCATCTGGGCGATCAAGAACCTTAACGACTTGATGTGCAAGCCGTTGATTTTCTTCAGTTGGATCAATCAAATAGATAACTTTGTCGTATTGAAATGTCAGTGACTTTGAGACTTTTCTTAGCTCTTGCCATGCAAAAATATCATGTAATTCATCTGCCGATTCTCGTAATGCTCGATGCATATCTTTAGGGTATTGAGCAGCTTTAGCAAAACCTTGGTTAAAATCTGCGATAAAGTCGGGGAGCCATACATTAGATTGTTCAATACTATCAATGTGTTGTAAGCGCATTTCTTTGACTAAGTGATCTTATAATGTTTGTTTTGGCATCTCGTTTACTGACATAAAACACCGCATGTCGATCACTGTAAAAAGCAGTGGGCTTGCCATGTTCACGAGTGGCAACCATGTAATCAAATGCAGATTTTGTTTAGCTAAACCATCTATTTGAATTAACTCACATCGCGACGATAACGAGGTTGATAGACGAAAGGATTACGTTTGAAATGTGGAACCCAAAGACCATCATCGTTCATCCATTGACGTAAGATTTCTAATCCGATCTTAATATCATGGCGTTTAATCAGTTTATCACGCGCCAATAATATGTGTCCGAAGTCTGTGTAATATTCGTGGATGATATTTAAAATACACAGACTAACATTATTATTACGCCACATTGTTGTGAAAGTAATTCGCCAGCACCAAACTGAGTAAAGCGTTTTACTAATCGTGATGCTTGACGACAGCTCAAGTTAAGTCGACGAGCTGCTTCAACACCAGTTATTTGTTTATCACAAACATCTTGAATAACTTTGATTCGGCTTAATTCATTTTCAGTCATAGTAAGCAACATTTATTGATTCCAGTTCATAGCCAAACCTATGATCTGAAGATAGTTCAAGATGATATTTCTAAATGGGACTTACAATCCACTAGTGCGCATTATGTTCAATGCAATTATGTTGAATGCTTGGCTTTGCTTGATCATAGTCAAACGTGGGCGAGGGACGAGAATCGTTTTTCTCTGGTCAACATTTAATATAATTCCATAATGCGAATTGGGGGTTTGGTTTTTGCTTGGAACATCGTAGATACTAGGCCGCTTATCTTTCACGTCATTATTGCATCCTCGATATATCATCACTGGGTGATTTTTTAGTAACTAAATAAAATCACCATCCTGCCTAAGCGTCTTTTGCTTTAGTTCGTCTCTACTGCAATAAATACATATTTAAAGTAGTAGGGAATTTGTTAACAATTTTCAAATTACCAAACAATAATAAAAAAATGCGGAGGGAGGCAAGCTTTAGCGCCATTCGCATTTTTATGTCACGTATCTGGTTTTACTTCATTAATTGGTTCATCAATCAAATTAATTCTATTTAAGAATAATAGGTAAATTATTCTTGTGTATTTGGCTCTTTTTGGGGCTTTTTCACCCCCCGCCTAGTAACACGGGGGGAAAGGTTTCGGTATTGCATATTGAAACACTATGTGCCAATATGAAACATCTTTCTTTTTAGGGTTTGGTTATGGCTGATTTAGAGCGTTTTATGGAATTTCAAGGTATTCGGTTGCTTTTAGGTTTGAATCAATCTCAATTTGCTGAGCATCTTGGTATTTCTCGAACAACAGTTTATCGACTTGAAAAGAATCTTATGGAAATTGATAACCGTACACTTTATGCCGCTCGATATTTACAATGTACAGTATCTGCTGAACGGCGTGGCGAAAGATTACCTGATGGGTGGTCTTTAGGGATTACTGGAGGTCAGGCTGTTCAATATATAGATACTAAAATGCCAGTTAGAATAAAATCAAATGTTCCAGCTAGAAACAATGTTTCAAATCGACACAATGATTCAGATTGCAACAATGATTCAAATCGAAACATCAAACCAGCAACTAATGAACCTAAGCCGTCATCAAAGAATCAGGCTAAACGAGCTAGAAAGAAACGTAAATAATAATCTGATACCTCAGTGCGCATTATGTTCAATGCAATTATGTTGAATGCTTGGCTTTGCTTGATCATAGTCAAACGTGGGCGAGGGACGAGAATCGTTTTTCTCTGGTCAACATTTAATATAATTCCATAATGCGAATTGGGGGTTTGGTTTTTGCTTGGAACATCGTAGATACTAGGCCGCTTATCTTTCACGTCATTATTGCATCCTCGATATATCATCACTGGGTGATTTTTTAGTAACTAAATAAAATCACCATCCTGCCTAAGCGTCTTTTGCTTTAGTTCGTCTCTACTGCAATAAATACATATTTAAAGTAGTAGGGAATTTGTTAACAATTTTCAAATTACCAAACAATAATAAAAAAATGCGGAGGGAGGCAAGCTTTAGCGCCATTCGCATTTTTATGTCACGTATCTGGTTTTACTTCATTAATTGGTTCATCAATCAAATTAATTCTATTTAAGAATAATAGGTAAATTATTCTTGTGTATTTGGCTCTTTTTGGGGCTTTTTCACCCCCCGCCTAGTAACACGGGGGGAAAGGTTTCGGTATTGCATATTGAAACACTATGTGCCAATATGAAACATCTTTCTTTTTAGGGTTTGGTTATGGCTGATTTAGAGCGTTTTATGGAATTTCAAGGTATTCGGTTGCTTTTAGGTTTGAATCAATCTCAATTTGCTGAGCATCTTGGTATTTCTCGAACAACAGTTTATCGACTTGAAAAGAATCTTATGGAAATTGATAACCGTACACTTTATGCCGCTCGATATTTACAATGTACAGTATCTGCTGAACGGCGTGGCGAAAGATTACCTGATGGGTGGTCTTTAGGGATTACTGGAGGTCAGGCTGTTCAATATATAGATACTAAAATGCCAGTTAGAATAAAATCAAATGTTCCAGCTAGAAACAATGTTTCAAATCGACACAATGATTCAGATTGCAACAATGATTCAAATCGAAACATCAAACCAGCAACTAATGAACCTAAGCCGTCATCAAAGAATCAGGCTAAACGAGCTAGAAAGAAACGTAAATAATAATCTGATACCTCAGTGCGCATTATGTATATTATGTTAAATAGGATATCAGGAGGTGATATATTAAGACTATATACCTTGAACCATGACTTCGTATCT
>CAMQXY010000108.1 GCA_947039005.1 uncultured Photobacterium sp. | reverse complement strand
AGTTGCAGTTGCAGAAGGTGTTGATGTTAAAGCCGCAGTACTACAACCTGATAAAAGTGCAACTACACCAACCATCGCCCATGAATAACGCATATTGTTCCTTACTATAAATTTTAATTGTTATTTATAATCATACCTCAATATCGCTTAATGGAATATTAACGCTTTGAATTAATCATTTATCTATTTTACTAATTGAATGGTCTAGCTGATTAAATTTTCCACCTCATTTAACCTCTCATATTAGCCCCTGTTTTTTATGATATTTTAGCCCACACCACACTTAAAAACATACCAAAAAAGAATAAATAACAAGAAAAGTCATTGATATATAATATGTATAAAGATATTTAATGACAAATATATGCTTTTATTATACAAAGGAACTTAATAACGATTATTTCTTATAAGAATCAAATTACTATTATTCTTATAAGCCATTCAGGATTATTTTATAAATTATCCATTGGAGTTAAACATGCGTAAAAAATTATTATCCATTGCTATATTACTGACGACTTCTAGTTCTTTATTTGCAGCAGAAGCATATGATCCCCAAAAAAATTACTCAACCACAGAGCAAGTACAGTTTAATGGCAATATTTTTGAAGCTCAGTGGTGGGTAAATCAAAATGAATCTCCTGCAAATGTTACACAAAACTCATGGGAATCTCCTTGGCTATTTATTTCAGAGTCTGAGTCAGTAACACCAGAAGACGTTCTACCTGTACCTCCACTAACAGAAGTTACGCCTGATATCGAACAACTAAGTCAGGCTAAATATGTTCAGATCATGAACGAAATGGCTGCGCAAATGGTTCAACGTGTAAGTGAACTCAAAAAATATGCTCAGAACCCTGATTTCTACTTTTTCAAAAATGGTAAGAAATTCATTGAAATCAATGGTATTGATTATGAAATAGATGCTGAGCATGGCACGCCTATTATTCCATTACGAAACTGGGCTGATGACAGCGCAACCCGTAATCTATTCAGTTTCTTTGACCAAGATTGGGAATTTTCCATGTATGAAGGCGGCGCAGTTGTCGTTAATACAAAATGGGGAAATTATGACTGGGGCAATGGTTGTGCTCTTGAATACCTACCAAATGGTCACCTTGATAGTGACTTTGTTTCAAATGAAGCATTAACATGTATGGACGGTTCAGACAAACATGAAAAACCAGATGCAACGTCTATCGCCCCTTATAAGTTTGGCGTCGATGTTACACATTCAAATATGGTGTCAATAGAGCAACTTGGTGACAAACTGATTGTTGCTCAAGCTAGCAATTCACCAATGGTAGGTATTTACGACACCAAAGCAAATACCACTACAAAAATCTTTGGCATTAATGAAGATCAGCCTTATAAAGGTCTTGATGATTTACGTAGTCATAAGTCACAACTCTTTGTTTCAGCAATTGGTGCCCACGATCGTATAGATGTCTTTAATGGTGATACAAACCAATACCAATATTCTTATGATGTTCAGCATAATGGTAGTAGTAAAATTGCAGTTAATGATCAGTATATTTTAGTGGCTGATGCCGATAATATTACGGTCTACCATAATACACCAGCAGCACTTGGTGAAACTAAATCACTACAACCTTTTGCTCACTTAGCCTATGTTAATGGACGTCCATTTACTCTTGAGTTTATTGGCTCTAAATTACTTGCCGGTGGTTCACAAGGCTCAGCGATTTATGATTTAGACGCACTGTCACAAGATACAACGCTTCAACCAATGCATAACAACATTGGCGCATTTGAATCAATGGATGCTAATGACAAATACATTTTTGTAAAAGAGAATAACGGTCAGTATGTAGAGTCAACTACACGTTTTGCTATGTATGATATTCAGCAATTTATAGCCAATGATTACCAATTTAAAGATGCGGAAAAATCGATCTACTTAATTGATCATTTCTGGGTAAATGGCCATGATTTAGTCGTTAGTAATAATGAGATTATTACGTTAACTAATAGCATCATTGAAAGCGTACCATTAGATAAATTAGACACACTGACTTTCACACCAAATGCATATGTACCTACTGCACAATTAGAATTAGATGCACTATCAACTAACGGTAATGTACGTAAAATTCTACAAGATGGGTTAAGTGAAGGACAACAGTCGATTTCAGTAAATACTGATTCAATGGTGAATATTCGCTTACTTGATCGTAATACTGTCGAAATCACAAACTTTACTGACGTCGATCTTAAAAATGTAGATCTCGATATTAGAGCTCATAGTCAACATAGTTGGGTACGTTTAGCTAATCTAGATAAATTACCAGCATACACTCGTATTATCATGCCAATAACAGATCTAAACACAGATAAGAGTTTCAATACTGTTGATGGTACTGGTGTCTATAACTACACTGGCATGCTAAGTACGCTTAACGGCAAAGGCAATACTTACGGTCATTATGGAACCCAACATCTTATTGATTCACGTTTTGCAACAGAAACAAAACATCCACTATTAGACAAATTAAACAAAATAACGGCGACATGGGATATCACGTTTACAGACATGTTACTTGGTTCTACTAATACAGAGACACCTTGGGACGCGAACAGCATCAAGCGCCACATTAAACTTCTCACGAACGTTGCTTATATGGTTTCTAGTGATACGTTTAAGAATAGCCTTATGAATTATAAAGAAACGTATGGTCACGATATGTTCCTTTATGGCACAACATTTGAAACGAAAGCACAGAAAGAAAGCTTACTAAATAAGACATTGAATTCGAATGGCTTTGTAAACCATCGTCAGTCATCTGGATTCCAAGATACATTTAGTTTTGGTAAAAGTGCGGGCACTGTATTTGGTTTATCTGATAAAGAGTTAGATAAAGTTGAACGCGGTGAGATACATGACTTTGCATTGTATCTTGGAGAGCAAATGGGTCAAAATTGGTATCATGACTGCCCTCCAGTACCTTGTGAGTGGACTGAAATTCATTTTGCTAAGCTATTTGCTGATGTTTATAACGAATTAGATAAAGCGGGTGAATTACCTTACTAATTAGCATAACTAATTGGTAAACAGAGATATAACATTCAAGGTTGCGACGTCATGTCGCAACCTTTTTTATTCAAAAACACCAGTGCTCTAATTGTGCTTTCTCCGACTTACCATCATATTATTGATTAACATTACAACAAAAAGCATAATGAATGTGACAATAAACGTAGTCACTCCATACTGCAAAGATAACGTACAAAGATCCGTTAAACTTGATAATATTAATTTACCTGAAGTGAATTCAGATAAAATAATGACATTGATAACGCTTAATCCCGTAAATAAACTCAACATACCTAAGATTTGATATGACTGTCTTTTTATGGTGAACAATTTGTTGCTGCGACTACCTTCAAACAGTAATTTTTGCCCTAAAGAATATGATACAAGCAACAATAATGTACTGTACCCAAGCGAAAAAATGAAAATAGATATAGGGTAAAGTTCTTTACTTGAACCTAATAAATATACAAATTTTGCAGCTTCTAACGCACTGAAAAAAACAATCGCAGCTAATGTATAAAAGACTATTCCACGAATAATTCGATCTTTGTTCATTTTAATCATCCAACATAAATATAAAACAAGTTGATTAAATATCTTTATATTTAACTTAATCTACCTCAGATCACAGCTACAAAAAAACGCTGAATATTCAGCGCCCTCTTATAATAATCATTACAATTACAGTATTAAACAACAAAAAATAAAAAGGAAGATACTTAACCTTCCTTTTTAATAATTGCTTACATCACAAATAATACTTTGATTATATGCCAGCCAAACTTTGTCTTTACTGGCTCTGGAATCAAACCACGTAAATTGGTGTTTTTCATCTTTAATGCTTCACTGGTACTGATAGCCTTACCAGAAAAAACCGCTTTATCGAATTGAGCAACCATAGCCCCTTTGCGGAACTCACCTAAATCACCCCCTTTTTTACCTGATGGACAAGTAGAGTGTTTTTTAGCGAGATCTTGAAATTTCGCTCCAGCTTTTAGTTGCTTAATAATGTCATCAGCTAATTCTTTATGTTTAACCAAAATGTGTAGTGCGTGTGCGCTAGAAGCCATCGTGAAGATCCAAAATTACAAATATAATGCAGGTATTATACATGAAAGCGTTTTAACCATTCATTAATCGGTTGTCTATTAACAGTGTTCTTTGTTCTTATTAAATTTCGGTGAATACATTTTGATCAATTGTGCTTCCACTGCCCCACGATCACAAAATATGCCATCCCATTTTTTGAAAACACTTAACTACTTGTATCTACAGATACACACCCGATGTATTATGGCAAATAATAGAAGTAGATAGATTAAATAACTCAATACAGGCCTGAAAGATACGGTTATGAAGAACTAGACTAGAATCTATCTTTAACGAGGAATAATTTTACAATACGATGAAGGTCGTGCTAATTCGTTGATTATCGTATTAGTTAGTATAAAACACTAATGACTAACGTTATGTTATAACATTAAAAAGTTGAAAAAATTTAAAGGCTTACAAATCTCATAATCTATTTATAATAGCTCTATTCACTTTCCATTCATGGCGACTTAGTTACAGTTATAAATATGAAAAAACATTGCAAATATTTATATCTTATTGGATTTATCAGTATCTTTAGCTGCCGGGTTTTTGCTACCCCGACACCTGATATCGATGAACATCATGACAATGTCATGGATGCTGTAGCTCAAGGACTTATTCAACCTTTTTCTGCACTACAACACAAAGTCCACCAGCAGCTATTAGCTCGTATTATTCGTGTCGAATTAGACAAAAATGATGATGAATGGACATACGAATTAAAGCTGATAGACGGCAACAATAATATAATAAAAGTCGAGTATGAAGCCCGTACTCTTAAGATGATAGAAATAAAAGGACGTCATCTTGAAAGCGTCCTTAAGGTTCCAAAATGAAAATTCTAGTAGTTGAAGATGATATTACATTAGGTGAACAAATTGTCACCGGTCTAGAACAAAATGGTTGGGTTGCTGAACACTCTGCCGATGGTATAGATGCGCTTTATCGTGCAACATCAGAGCCATGGGATGCGATTGTACTTGATTTAGGCTTACCCAAACTTGATGGAATTACGGTACTTAAAGGCATTCGTGAAGAAAACGTCAACTGCCCCGTTGTGATCCTTAGCGCTCGTAATGAATTAACCCAACGTGTCGATGGTTTAAATGCGGGTGCTGATGATTACTTAACCAAACCGTTTCAGATGGTAGAGTTAATTGCTCGTGTTCGTGCTCAATTACGTCGCGCTACAGGTAATGTTTCTCCTGTTATTCAGGCTGGCGAGTTAAGTTTAGATACCCGTACATCAAAAGTAACGTGGCAAGATCAGGTAATTGATTTAACCGCACTGGAATTTAAAGTGCTGTCGTATTTAATGCACAATACCGATAAAGTTATCTCTCGTACTGAGTTAGTTGAGCATATTTATAAGCAAGATTTTGATCGTGATTCAAATACTATTGAAGTGTTCATTGGTCGTATCCGCCGTAAAATTGGTAATGATGTGATCAAGACAGTTCGTGGTCTTGGATATCGTATCAATGCTAGCTAATCCCCCTAAAAATCGTCAACCTAGTATTCGTAGCCGACTGCTCATTGCTGCTGCAGTCTGGTTATTGGCGATTACCTTATCAGCGGGCTACCTTGTCCCCAGTTTTATCAAAACCTATTTAATTGAACAAGAAAAGTCGCAGCTCTATCTCTACATGGATCAAATTACGGCTCAAGTGGATATAGATAAACACGGTCAACTGTTTGTTGATGGTCGCTTATCAAACCCCCGCTTTAATTTTCCATACAGTGGTTTATATTGGTCATTAAAACTTAATAATCAAATATTACGCTCGCGGTCATTATGGGATACCACCATAAAAGGCAATGATAAAAAAGGCTTTGAAGGTCCAAATAACCAATCGCTAATTGTAGTAAAACGTAAATTTAGTCTACCTGACAGTGATCACCCTATTGAGCTATCAGTGGCGGTAAATCAAGATAAGTTACTAAAAACATTACAACAATTAACCCATGGCTTATGGATTATTCTAACCATTATGGCGATTGGTATTTTAGCCCTTACCACATTGCAAGTAAGTTGGTCACTATGGCCATTACGTAAACTGCGGAAAAATTTAATTGAGGTCCGTGAAGGTCATTCAACTGAACTTACAGGTGTTTATCCTATTGAAATACAACCTGTTATTGATGATCTGAACGCCTTATTATTTCACTATCAAGAATTATTATTACGCGCAAGAAACCACTCGGGTAATTTATCACATGCGTTAAAAACCCCGATTGCGATTTTGAATAATGAAGTATCGTTATTAGACTCACCGACACAAGCTAAACTGGCACCGGCGCTACAACAATTACAACAGCATATTGATTACCACCTCGGCCGGGCTCGTATGGCAGGCGCAATGAATATTCTGGCCGCTAAAACAGCACTATCACATCGTATTGATGCGATCTCATTAGCTATGGATAAAGTCTATGCGCATCGCGGTGTCGTATTGGTTAATGAACTCGACAGTGATGTGGTGATTGCGGTTGAAAAAAGCGATTTAGATGAAATGATCGGTAACTTAATTGAAAACAGCTATAAATGGGCTAATAGTTTAATTCGGGTTTACCAAGAGCCTATCGTCAATGGTCATATTGTATTAGTCATCGAAGATGATGGACCGGGTATTGCGCGTGAAAAATGCAAACAAGTGTTAAAACGCGGTGTACGACTTGATGAAAACACCCCTGGCACAGGTCTTGGGCTTAACATTGTTAATGAACTGGTACACAGTTACCGTGGCGATTTAGTATTAACACATAGCGCACTTGGCGGCTTAAAAGCCATGCTTTACTTGCCAATCCCTCGTAATTAACCTTTCAAAACAACCAAAAAAGCCCTACACATATATCATTTGTAGGGCTTAATTCGCTTTAGCTGTCATATTTTTTCCTTGAATCTACAACGCACGCATTAAAATTTCAAAGTCTTCTTGTGCTGATTCAATTAAACTTTCAAGCTCTTTGGCATCCTTATTAGTCAGATCCAATTGCCAACAGATTTGTTCTTCTTCACGGCAAACCACTAACGTTTTAACGCCTGCTTTATTAAACCATAATTGTGAAAACTCAGCTTCACATAGAGAATCATCTTCCGTAATAATGACCTCTAATTTACCCGTTGGGATCACCTTTATGCGCGCATTACCTTGCTGATTACCACATAAAGTAAAATTTCGTTGTTCCACTAGCATCTCTGATTTCTCCTTATTTATTATAAAAGCGAGTGTTGTGCACCCAGCCACATAACTATTTTAAGTGTAGATTCATAAATCCACTTAGAGGAACTTTTATTACTATTGATATACATGTCATTATGGGTAGTTAATTATTCATGCTATCAATCACAATATAAAAATAGCAATCACTATAGATCCCTCAAATAATGCAGTGATATATTAAAAAAAACACAATAGGAAGATAAAAATAAATGATAGATTTTCGCTCAGATACGGTAACTCGTCCATCAGCAAAAATGCGTAACGTAATGGCAAATGCCCTTGTAGGTGATGATGTTTATGGTGATGACACTACCGTTAATGATCTAGAACAATGGGCCGCAGAACGTCACGGCTTTGAGGCGGCTATTTATTGTTCATCTGGTACACAAGCCAACTTACTCGCTTTAATGGCGCATTGTGAGCGTGGTGATGAATATCTTTGTGGGCAGCAAGCACATAACTATAAGTTTGAAGGCGGCGGCGCGGCGGTATTAGGCTCAATTCAACCACAGCCATTAGAAAATGATGCTGATGGTAGTATTCCCTTTACAAAATTAGCCGCAGCGATTAAGCCACTTGATCCACACTTTGCTCGCACTAAACTGCTAAGCCTTGAAAACACCATTAATGGTAAAGTGTTACCGCTAACCTACATTCAACAAGCACGTGAGTTTGTCGATCAACATGGCTTACAAATGCACCTTGATGGCGCGCGCGTTTATAATGCAGCGGTTGCCATGAACGTGGATATTACTGAAATCGTGAAATACTTTGATTCATTCACGATTTGTTTATCAAAAGGCTTAGGCGCACCTATTGGCTCTTTGCTACTTGGCGATAAAGCCTTAATCGCCAAAGCTCGTCGCTGGCGTAAAGTGTTAGGTGGCGGTATGCGCCAAGCGGGGATTATTGCCGCGGCAGGTAAATTAGCGTTAACTGAAAATGTTGAGCGTCTTGCTGACGATCACCGCAATGCCCGTTATTTAGCAGAACAGTTAAACAGTGTTACTGGCTTTAGTGTCAATCTTGATCATATTCAGACCAATATGGCGTTCGCTAAAGTGGATCAGGCTATCGATCAAGCACAATTGATTGAAACCTTAAAGCACCAAGGGATCTTAATCAGTGGCGGTAACCCAATGCGCTTCGTGACTCACCTTGATATCACAGCACATGATATTGATACTTTTATCGCTGCATTAAAAAGTGCGCTATAACGGTTAATTCTTTGCTTAAAAAGCGTCTTAGCCCATAGCATTATTCAATGGATATGGGCTTTAATTACGATTTTTGATATCCATCACAACTGCGTAAATAAAATCTAAAATCCTCATTCCTATCACTATTATCAACTACGCTTATAAGCACTACAGAATATAAATAACCCGCTGCTAAAATAGATATTCGAGTAATAAACAAGGATGAATATATGGATGAACTACAACTATGGTTAACCACAATTAAAGCATGGTATCGTGAGGATAAACCCAATAACATCACATCGCTTAGCTCGATTATTGCCACAACACCGACTGCTCTATTTACTGCATCTAAACTAAATAATCCCGCAACGCATCAACACGCACACCATGATCATCAACAGGAAGAAGCCCTTGCATATTGGCTTGATGGCTGTCAAAAGATCTGTCACTTTCATAGTCAGCAGCAACCGCAACTTGCCTTTACTTATATCCAACTCCCCTATGCCAAATTACAAGCACTGGTATGCGACCCGCAACAGAGTGCGACCACTAAACGGTGGGGATTGAAAAAACTCGATACGATTATTGTGACGTTATTAGAGTTTTGCCAATGCCAGCAGCAGCATTCTCAACTACAATCTTGGCAACAGCAAAGCCGAGATTTAATTGATTTGCATGTTATCTTTATGGCAGCCCAGCAGCACCTTAATCTTAAATATTAATATGTCTCTGTTAATAGAGTTTGGGTTATGGTGTTTAGGGCTTGCTCCAGACCGATTTAAAATCAAACCAACCTAATAAGTTCGACTCCATCCCTTGCAGAACGATAAATCCGCAACGAACGCAACATTTTGAGTCCGTTTCGCATATCTACAACGTCAACACAGATGCACAGCTAGACTGCGTCTGACTCTGCTCTTTTGTAGGGTTTAAGGTCGTGCTTCGCTCTGTCACGACCGTATTTATTTAAGTTTACTGACGCATTAGCATCCCTATCGTTTACAGATAAGCATGATGGGCATTCCCAACGTCACAATTTCTTAGTTTTGCCTTGTACTCGATCTGACTTCTTAACATGTAAAAGCCACAATCAGATACAGCTCTAGCTAATTTATGATTCTTAACCATGCCTGACACATTCAGATCTTCAATAGTGATTAACTTAAACCTTTTGGTTAGATAATCACTGACCTCATGGCATGTTGCTAGGCGTTGATTGGCAAATCCACACCAACACTACCTGATTGCTTAGTATCTTTTGGATTGTAGTCCTCTATTTTTACAAGGATTGAAACAAAATACTTACCAGCTTTTTTCCCTTTTTTAAGGTTGGCAAAGAAATTCTTAAAACCTTTATCTAGATCATCAATGGTTGACTGCATGAAGTCTGCTGAAATTGCAGTTTTAGACGTTGACCACTCATAAAAGGGGAACCTTATTAATTGATTTATGCTCTTTTAACTTTTCTACTTTACCTTAAAATAAGCTCTGTCAACATAACACGTGTTACTACAGAGTAAACTACCTACGCTTATTCTGTTACGTTTAATGTACTGACAAGGTTAATGAACATTGCTGTAATGCGTCCCCCCTACACATTGCAACTCCTGAGTGATCATTAATAACACTGGCTGATGTTATCTTTTTATAGCATCAGCCAGTATTCCCTCTTTTTGCTGTCAGCCGTTCGACATTATCCCCATACTGCGATGTGATTTGGTTTTTTTCCTTGATACAGGTGAAAATGTACTCATATATTGATTATCACCGCCCCTTAATCAATTAATTAGTAGGATATTTTTACCTCTTTAATTAACGGCTGCTGATTGGTAATTAGTTTATGAGGAATAACGAAGCAGACTAACATCCGTTATTGTGGACGTTGAGGCACAAAACGAGGCGAGATCGACTTGCAGCGAAGTCGAACGAAAAATTCCACACAATCAGTTTGTAAAGAGCTTTTATTATTAAATTTATATATTAATTCCTAGGCGGTTCAGGTAATACCGGAGGCGTGTTATTTGTATAGGTTAAGAAATGCATCCAAATATCATGGGTTCTTTCCTTGGTAAGCTGGGTTTTACAATCTAACGCCATCACATTACGGATCGTGCCATCACGCCACTGGGTATAAACCGCATTACATTGCGCCTTCATATATACTTCCCAGTCTTGTTGGGCTTGATCAATCGCCTGCACCAACTTAGGATCGTCCTTATTATGCTCAACACTGGCAGTTAAATATTTCGATAATTCATCTTGCGCAGATGTTAACGTTAACGCCGCACAGTCTTTAATTTCTAGCGCATTACGAAGGTTATCGCAATCTAATACTTTTTTTGCGGCAAACGTCGGAAACGACACACAAACTAAAGCAATTAATAAGTATTTATTCATTTCACCCTCATTACATATAAACATCACAGAGCACACTACTTATAAAACTATTATAGTGCTCAGACCTTCTTTTGCTGCCAATCATGGTTATTATCTGCCACTTTTAGCGAAGAACGATAATATTGCACTAAACGAAAACCTCGTTAGCAGCAAGCACCTTCAGGTACAATGATAGATAGATCGGTACAACTGAAGCACGACGTACATAGCGATTAATCACATGATAAAAAGGCGTTATTTGAGGCTCTATCAATTTGCGTCTTGAGATTGTCATTCGCTTCACCATGAGCAACTTGAAGCTTAATTGTAGTGGATCACGATTGATGTGTAAGGTTATGGCTGT
>CAMQXY010000107.1 GCA_947039005.1 uncultured Photobacterium sp. | reverse complement strand
TCAATGGTGATGTCTGAAGATCAGAAAGCATCAACCGCATACCATGAAGCGGGTCACGCAATTATTGGTCGTTTAGTACCGGATCACGATCCAGTGTACAAAGTATCCATTATTCCACGTGGTCGTGCACTAGGTGTGACAATGTACTTACCTGAGCAAGATCGTGTAAGTCATTCTCGTGAATTCTTAGAATCTATGATTTCAAGTCTTTACGGTGGTCGTCTTGCTGAAGAGCTTATCTATGGTCGTGAGAAAGTATCAACTGGTGCATCGAACGATATTGAACGCGCAACTGATATTGCACGTAAGATGGTGACTCAGTGGGGCTTCTCTGACAAATTAGGACCATTATTGTACGCAGAAGACGAAGGTGAAGTATTCCTTGGTCGTTCAGTAACACAAAGCAAGCATATGTCTGATGACACAGCGAAGCTGATTGATACTGAAGTTCGTATTCTAATCGATCGTAATTACCAACGCGCACGTCAAATTTTGACTGATAATATGGATATCATGCATTCTATGAAAGATGCATTGATGAAATATGAAACTATTGATGCGGGTCAGATTGATGACTTGATGGAACGTAAATCTGTAATTCGTCCACCAAAAGGTTGGACTGATAATGGTGATACGTTGCGTAATGCACCTGAAACTGAGCTAGCTCCTGATGAGCCAGTTGGTGATGGTATTGATGCTCTATCTGAGAAAGATGATACAGATAGTAAGCCTCAAGCATAATTGCTAAGTGAATAGAAAACCCTGACTTAGGTCGGGGTTTTTTTTTGTTAAAATTTGCGGAGTCATAACATCATGATGTTAATGAGTAAAAATAAGACGCTTGATCTTACTACGCCTCAAGTGATGGGTATTGTTAATATTACCCCTGATTCATTTTCTGATGGTGGTAAATATAATCAATTAGATCAGGCGTTACGTCATGTGGAATCAATGCTTAAAGCCGGTACTGCGATCATTGATATTGGTGGTGAATCAACCCGACCCGGTGCCGCTGATGTTAATCTTGAAATGGAACTTACACGGGTTATTCCGGTAATAGAAGCCATTCGACAACGGTTTGATTGTTGGGTTTCGATTGATACTAGCAAAGCACTGGTGATGACTGAGGCAGTTAATGCTGGCGCTGATTTAATTAATGATGTCCGTGCGTTACAAGAGGTTGGTGCATTAGATGCTGCAGCTAAGGCGAATGTTCCCATCTGCTTGATGCATATGCAAGGCCAACCGCGTACAATGCAGTTTGAACCCAATTATGCTGATTTGATCACAGATGTAAGTCAATTTCTTAGCGAGCGTATTCATGCTTGTGAGCAACATGGTATTACCCGCCAACAGTTAATCCTAGACCCTGGTTTTGGGTTTGGTAAAACCATGGCGCATAATTATCAACTATTAGCACAGCTTGAACAATTTCATCAGTTCGGTTTACCGCTATTAGCGGGAATGTCTCGTAAATCAATGCTATCTAAATTGTTAGATAAGCCACCCATTGAATGTTTAGCGGGGAGTCTTGCGTGCGCAACGATTGCTGCAATGAAAGGTGCACAAATAATTCGTGTTCATGACGTAAAAGAAACAATTGATGTTATCCATATCTGTAATATGGTGGCAAATTATTCTAAATAATTTAGATATAATATTATTACAATGAAAGATTGTAAGTTAATTACAATTGATACACTTATAAATAGAGCTAGGAGCATAAAATGGCTGAACGTAAGTTCTTTGGTACTGATGGTATTCGTGGTCTTGTTGGTGAAGGTCCAATTACACCTGAGTTTGTAATGAAACTTGGCTGGGCCGCTGGGCGTGTATTATCAAAAACGGGTACTAAAAAAGTATTGATCGGTAAAGATACTCGTATTTCAGGCTACATGTTGGAGTCTGCATTAGAAGCTGGTTTAGCGGCTGCGGGTTTAAAAGCGGCTTTTACTGGACCGATGCCAACACCTGCTGTTGCATATTTAACGCGTGCATTTCGTGCAGAAGCCGGGATTGTTATTTCAGCATCACATAATCCTTATTATGATAACGGCATTAAATTCTTTTCTGCAGAAGGCACAAAATTGCCTGATGACGTTGAATTAGCAATTGAAGCTGAAATGGAAAAACCGTTAACGTGTGTTGAGTCAGCTCTACTGGGTAAAGCTTATCGTATTGATGATGCAGCTGGTCGTTATATTGAATTTTGTAAGGGAACGTTCCCTAATCATTTAAGTCTTGAAGGCTTTAAAATCGTTGTCGATTGTGCTCATGGTGCGACTTACCACATTGCGCCTAAAGTTTTTTCTGAATTAGGTGCTGAGATTATTACTATTGGTTGCGAGCCAAACGGTATCAATATTAATGATAAAGTGGGTGCTACAGATGTGGCAGCATTACAAGCTAAAGTCTTAGCAGAAAAAGCGGATTTTGGTATTGCACTTGATGGTGATGGCGACCGTGTGATCATGGTTGATGAGTTAGGCAATAAAGTTGATGGCGATCAGATTGCTTACATTATTGCCCGTGATGCGTTACGTTGCGGTGAACTGAAAGGCGGTGTGGTTGGTACATTAATGACTAACATGGGCATGGAAGTTGCACTTAAAAATTTAGGCATTCCTTTTGTTCGTGCAAAAGTGGGTGACCGTTATGTAATGGAAGAACTACTTAAGAATAATTGGCTAATTGGTGCTGAAAATTCAGGTCACGTTATTCTGCTTGATAAAGTAACAACAGGCGATGGTATTGTGGCTGGTCTGCAAGTTATGTCTTCTATTGTTGCGAGTAAAATGAGCTTAAAAGAGCTTAGCGATGGCATGATAATGTTCCCGCAAGTATTAGAAAATGTACGCTTTAAAGGCGATAACGATCCTTTGCAATCTGCCGCGGTTATTGCAGCAACTCAAGCAGTTAAACAAAAATTAGGTGACAATGGTCGCGTATTATTACGTAAATCAGGCACTGAACCATTGATTCGTGTTATGGTTGAAGGCCAGAATGCAATTGATGTTAAGCAATATGCATTAGATATTGCAAAAGCAGTAAAAGAAAACTGCTAATGTAATGATTATTGATAACAGCTTAATTTTTTGAGTGTTATTCAATAAGGTGAAGGCTGGCTAATAAAATATGGTCAGCCTTTTTATTTTGATGACTTTGTTTTTGGCTAAATGTTGTGCAAGTGGTTCGAGATATTCACTTTTTAAGTAAATATTACTTGTCACTGTCACAGGGTTTCGCTAGTATTCATTCGCTCTCTAGATAAGAGGAATGCGCTGGCACTGCTAAAGCAAAGCCGGTATAGCAATTTAACCATAGGTGGAACCCATGTACGAAATTCTACTTGTGATTTATCTTGTCGCTGCGCTTGGTGTAATTGGCCTAGTAATGGTTCAGCAAGGTAAAGGCGCAGATATGGGAGCTTCATTCGGGGCTGGTGCTTCAGGAACTTTGTTCGGCTCTAGCGGCTCAGGAAATTTTCTAACTCGAATGACAACACTTTGTGCACTTATTTTCTTTGTGATTAGTCTTGTTCTTGGCAACATTAGTACCAAGCAAGCTGCAGAGACAAGTAGTTGGGATAACCTTTCGGCTCCTGCTACAACACAAACTGTTGAACAGCCAAAAGCTACAATAGCTACTGATAAAGTAGATAAAGTAGAAAAAACGACTGAGAACACTGCTGAAACAACACCAGCAACAAGTGAAAAATCTCAGTAAGTAAAGATTTAGCCGAGATGGTGAAATTGGTAGACACGCTAGCATGAGGTGCTAGTGCCGCAAGGTGTAGGGGTTCAAGTCCCCTTCTCGGCACCATTATACTGGTTACTTGTAATAGTAACATCTGAACGGTATACTCAGTTCAGAATCGGACGCGGGGTGGAGCAGCTTGGTAGCTCGTCGGGCTCATAACCCGAAGGTCGTTGGTTCAAATCCAGCCCCCGCAACCACTTTCCCGAAAATAGACTATTCTTAATTTTGAATGTTTGTTTTCTTACTAAGACACTTGCTGCATCGTCTTAGTAATCAGGGTCCAGTAATAAAAAACCCCGTATTCGGGGTTTTTTATTATCTGAAACATGACCATTCAGGTATTTACTGGGCTTTATGCCCTTTTTTTGTTTCCGGGGGGTTGTCTTGACAGCTTTAGAGACACAATTATCCGACTTACTCGAGCCCTCAGTTCAAGCCATTGGCTTTGAACTTGTAGGTTTAGAGTTCATCCGTGCTGGTGAGCACTCCACATTACGCGTGTTTATTGACCATGAAAATGGTATTAATGTAGACGGTTGTGCAGAGGTTAGCCGCCAGATTAGTGCAGTAATGGATGTTGAAGATCCAATTACTGTTGCTTACTACCTAGAAGTGTCTTCCCCTGGATTGGAAAGACCACTATTCAAAGCAGCACATTACCAGCAGTTTATTGGTAATGAAGTTAGCTTAGTATTAAAAATGGCGATGGGTAACCGTCGTAAGTGGAAAGGTGAAATTGTCGCTGTTGACGGCGAACTGATCACACTTAACGTAGATGGCAATGACGAGTCCTTTGCACTGAGCAATATCTCCAAGGCCAACCTAGTTCCAAAATTCTAACCGCTAAATTGGGGCATTAGAAATGAACAAAGAAATCTTGGCTGTCGTAGAAGCGGTATCCAACGAAAAAGCTGTTCCTCGCGAGCGTATTTTTGAAGCGCTTGAAATTGCATTAGCAACAGCAACGAAAAAGAAACACGAAGCAGAAATCGAAGTTCGTGTTGTTATCGATCGTAAAACAGGTGAATTCGAAACTTTCCGTCGTTGGAAAGCAGTAGATGAGGTAACTCAACCAACACTTGAAATTACGTTAGAAGCAGCACAATATGATGATCCAACGATTGCTCTTGGCGATTACGTTGAAGATGATATTCAATCTGTAACATTCGACCGTATTACTACGCAAACGGCAAAGCAAGTTATCGTACAAAAAGTACGTGAAGCTGAGCGTGAGCAAATTGTGGCACAGTTTATTGATAACGAAGGTGAGTTAATCACTGGTATCGTTAAAAAAGTAAACCGTGATGCAGTGATCATCGATTTAGGTAGCAATGCAGAAGCTGTTATCCAACGTGATGATCAGCTTCCTCGTGAAAACTTCCGTCCAGGCGACCGCGTTCGTGGTCTATTGTACAAAGTTGCACCTGAAGCGCGTGGTTTCCAGTTATTCATGACGCGTTCTAAGCCAGAAATGTTATCTGAGCTGTTCCGCATTGAAGTGCCAGAAATGGGCGAAGAACTTATTGAACTAATGGGCGCAGCGCGCGACGCTGGTTCTCGTGCAAAAATCGCAGTAAAAACTAACGATAAGCGTATTGACCCAGTGGGTGCTTGTGTTGGTATGCGTGGCGCACGTGTTCAAGCTGTTTCTAGTGAGCTTGGCGGTGAGCGTATTGATATCGTACTGTGGGATGAAAATGCTGCACAATACGTTATTAATGCAATGGCGCCTGCGGAAGTTGATTCAATCATCGTTGATGAAGACAACCACACAATGGATATCGCTGTACAGAAAGATAATCTGGCACAAGCGATTGGTCGTAACGGTCAAAACGTACGTCTAGCATCACAGCTTACTGGCTGGGAACTAAACGTTATGACAGTTGAAGACTTACAGAAGAAACACCAAGCAGAAGCACAAGCGTCAATTGAAGTGTTTACTAAACACCTTGATATTGATGCGGATTTTGCCACTTTATTGGTAGAAGAAGGCTTTACTACACTAGAAGAAATTGCTTACGTTCCATTAAGTGAACTAATGGATGTTGATGGTCTTGATGAAGAGACTATCGAGCAATTACGTAGTCGTGCAAAAGCTGCATTGACGACATTAGCGCTTGCTAAAGAAGAAACGCTTGATGGTGTAGAACCTGCAGAAGATTTATTAAGTCTGGAAGGTCTTGAGCGCGAATTAGCGTTTAAGTTTGCAGCTAAAGGTATTTGTACGCTTGAAGATCTTGCTGATCAAGGAACTGATGACTTGACCGACATTGAAGGCGTAGACGATGCAAAAGCGGGTGAGCTAATTATGGCTGCGCGTAATATTTGCTGGTTCAGCGACGAAGCGTAATCAAAAAAAAATAAAGCAAGCAAGGAGGAGCATTATGTCAGAGGTTACAGTTAAAACATTGGCGGAAGAAATTGGTACGCCAATTGACCGTTTACTTCAACAGCTTTCAGATGCTGGGATCGCTAAGAATGTTGATGAGAATGTAAGCCAAACCGAAAAACAGGCGTTACTTAATCATCTCCAAAAGGAGCATGGTAGTGACGGCAATACTGACGGCGCTCCGACTCGTCTGACTTTGCAGCGCAAGACACGTAGTACATTAAGTGTCTCAGGTAGCGGTGGCAAGAGCAAAAATGTTCAAGTAGAAGTACGCAAAAAGCGCACCTACGTAAAACGTTCAGCACTTGAAGATGAACAACGTGCAGCAGAAGATGCTGTTAAGCGTGAAGCTGAAGCTGATACGCAACGTGAAGCTGATATGATTGCCAACCAAGCAGCAGAGGAAGCAGCAAAACGTAGCGCAGAGGATGCTGCCACACGTCAAGCTGAAGAGCAGCGCAAAGCAGATGAAACTGCTAAGCGTGAAGCAGAAGAGAAATTAAAGCGTGCCGCTGAGGATAAAGCGAATCGTACCGAACAGGATAAGCGTAAAGCTGAAGAAAAAGCTAAGCGCACCGTCGCTGACAAACAGGCTAAGTTAGACGCTGAAGTACTACAGCGTCGTCTGGAACAGGAAGCCAAGCGAAAAGCCGAAGAAGAAAGTCAGCGTCAGCTAGAAGAGGCTCGCAAAATGGCAGAACAGAACGAGAAAAACGGGGTAAAACCTGAGCAAGCAGTAAGTATGGAAAAATCTGATTACCATACAACGACATCTACTTATGCTCGTGCTGCAGAAGATGAACAAGACCGTAAAGAAGAAACATCTCGCCGTCGTAAGAAGAAAAAACCAGCGGCTAAGCAAGACGAACGTGGTGGCCGTGGCGGTCGTAACCAACGTGGTCGCGGTAAGCCACAAATGAACAAGCCTGCTTCAATGCAGCATGGTTTTGATAAAACAGCACTAGTTGCTAAGCAAGATGTTGTTATCGGTGAAACGATTACAGTTGCTGAGCTAGCGAACAAAATGTCTGTTAAAGGCGTTGAAGTTATCAAGGTAATGATGAAGATGGGCGCAATGGCGACTATCAACCAAGTTATCGACCAAGAAACAGCATCACTTGTTGCTGAAGAAATGGGTCACAAAGTTATTCTGCGTAAAGAAAACGAGCTTGAAGAAGCAGTGCTTTCAGATCGTAACGCAGCAGACTTAGTGAAAGTTTCTCGTGCGCCAGTTGTTACTATCATGGGTCACGTTGACCACGGTAAAACATCAACACTTGACTACATTCGTAAAGCACACGTTGCTTCAGGCGAAGCCGGTGGTATTACACAGCACATCGGTGCTTACCACGTTGAAACTGACAACGGTATGATCACTTTCCTTGATACTCCTGGACACGCAGCGTTTACTGCTATGCGTGCTCGTGGTGCTCAAGCGACAGATATCGTTGTACTTGTAGTTGCAGCAGACGATGGCGTAATGCCACAAACAGTCGAAGCTATCCAGCACGCGAAAGCGGCAGGTGTACCTTTGATCGTTGCGGTAAACAAGATCGATAAAGAAGATGCAAACCCAGACAACGTGAAGAATGAGCTAGCTCAATACGAAGTTATGCCTGAAGAGTGGGGCGGTGAGAACATGTTTGTTCACATCTCTGCGAAACAAGGTACTAACATCGATGGTCTACTAGAAGCTATCTTACTTCAGTCAGAAATTCTTGAACTAACAGCAGTTGAAGAAGGTATGGCGTCAGGTGTAGTTATCGAATCACGTCTTGATAAAGGCCGTGGTCCTGTAGCAACTGTACTTGTTCAAGAAGGTACATTGCGTAAAGGCGATATCGTTCTTTGTGGTTTAATGCATGGTCGTATTCGTGCAATGCGCAACGAACAAGGTCAAGAAATCGAATCAGCAGGTCCTTCTATTCCTGTTGAGATCCTTGGTCTTTCTGGTGTTCCTGCGTCAGGCGATGAAGCAACAGTAGTACGTGATGAGCGTAAAGCTCGTGAAGTTGCGCTTTACCGTCAAGGTAAATTCCGTGATATTAAACTAGCACGTCAACAAAAATCTAAGCTAGAAAACATGTTTGCGAACATGGAAGCTGGCGAAGTTGCTGAACTAAACGTTGTTCTAAAAGCTGACGTTCAAGGTTCTGTTGAAGCAATTGCTGACTCACTACGTAAACTTTCAACTGATGAAGTTAAAGTGAACATTGTAGGTTCAGGTGTTGGTGCTATCACTGAAACTGATGCAACATTAGCTGCAGCGTCTAACGCTATCGTACTTGGTTTCAACGTTCGTGCTGATACATCTGCACGTCAAACGATTGAGAACGAAAACCTAGACTTACGTTACTACTCAATCATCTACCAACTAATCGACGAAGTTAAAGCGGCGATGGGCGGTATGTTGGCTCCTGAGTTTAGACAAGAAATCATCGGTCTAGCACAAGTACGTGAAGTCTTTAAGTCTCCTAAGATTGGCGCAATCGCTGGTTGTATGGTTACTGAAGGTACTATCAAGCGTAACAACCCTATTCGTGTTCTACGTGAAAACGTGGTTATCTACGAAGGTGAGCTTGAGTCACTACGTCGCTTTAAAGATGACGTTGCTGAAGTTAAGAACGGTTACGAGTGTGGTATCGGCGTTAAGAACTACAACGACGTTCGCGTTGGTGACCAGATCGAAGTATTCGAAATTATTGAAATTCAACGTACACTTGACTAATAATCAGTGTAGCTAGTTGTTTTTCAACATGATAATGATAATGGGGAGCTTCGGCTCCCCATTCTTTCAAGAGCATTATTCTTAGAGAGAGCAAAATAATGGCAAAAGAATTTAGCCGTACCCAACGTGTAGCACAACAGCTACAAAAAGAATTGGCAGTGATTTTACAACGTGAAATCAAAGATCCAGCGATCGCAATGACAACAATTTCAAGTGTTGATGTATCGCGTGATATGAACTACGCCAAGATCTATGTAACGTTTTTCCCGATCGGTGAGCAAACTGCAGAAGGCAGCTTAGAAGCACTACGTGAAATGGCGCCTTACATTCGTTCACTATTAGGTAAAGAAATTCGTCTGCGTGTAACGCCTGAATTAAACTTTATCTTTGATCAGTCGTTGACTGAAGGTATGCGTATTTCTAACCTAGTATCGAAAGCGGTACGTGACGATGAAGATCGTCGTGGTGATGAAGACGAAGCAGAAAAAATCGAGGAGTAAGCATGGCACGTCGTCGTAAAGGTCGTCCAATTAACGGTGTGATCTTGGTTGATAAACCAACCGGCATTAGTTCTAACGATACTCTGCAAAAAGTGAAACGTATCTTTTTTGCACAAAAAGCGGGCCATACCGGTGCGCTTGATCCTTTAGCGACGGGCATGTTACCGCTTTGTTTTGGTGAAGCGACCAAGTTTTCACAATTTTTATTAGATTCAGATAAACGTTATCGTGTGGTTGCCAAATTAGGTGAGCGTACAGATACGTCTGATTCTGATGGTGAAGTGGTTGAAACCCGTCCTGTTAATGTCGAACGTGATCAACTTGAAGCATGCATTGATAGCTTTCGTGGCACTACCGATCAAATTCCATCAATGTACTCAGCATTAAAGTACCAAGGTCGTAAATTGTATGAATACGCCCGTGAAGGAATTTCTATTCCTCGCGAATCGCGTAAGATTACAGTGTATTCGGTTGAGTTACTGCGCTTTGATAACAACGAAGTTGAGATGGAATTGCATGTATCAAAAGGTACATATATTCGTACGATTGTTGATGATCTTGGTGAAATGTTAGGTTGTGGCGCTCATGTCACTTATTTGCGTCGTACAGGGGTATCTAACTTCCCGTATGAGCGCATGGTCACTATTGAGCAACTACAAGCCATGCTTGATCAAGCGAAAGCGGATGAGATTGAACCAGGGATAGTATTAGACGCATTATTATTGCCAACTGATACTGCGGTACAAGATTTACCTGAAGTGAATATCACGGCAGAAGCTGCGGTTCATGTGCTACATGGTAATCCTGTTAGTGCCGAAGTGGTTCCTGCTGAAGGTACATTAGTGCGTATTACAGTAGGTGAAGAGGCGGAATTTATTGGTGTTGGTACCATAGATGCGAAAGGCATGTTGGCACCAAAACGAGTAATGGCAAACGAACAACAGGAATAAGAACGCCAAGGAATCATAGGTAATTCTGAGTGATAAATCAGTTTGATTATTACACATGAGTTGCTTGAGGTTAAAAATAACACTGGTTAATTATTCGCTTGTAGTTCGTACCGCTGAACAGTATAATCCGCGGCTTGGGTGTCGGCTGAATCAGAGATTGGCGGCACAAATTAAAACATCTTGTATTAGGAATGAGTTATGTCTCTGAATGCAGAAACTAAAGCAGCAATCGTTGCAGATTACGCACAATGTGAAAATGATACTGGTTCTCCTGAAGTTCAGGTTGCACTTTTAACAGCGCAAATCAACCACCTTCAAGGTCACTTTGCTAACCACAAACACGACCACCACAGCCGTCGCGGTCTACTACGCATGGTTTCTCGTCGTCGTAAGCTTCTAGATTACCTTAAAGGTAAAAATCTAGATCGTTACCAAGACCTAATCAAGCGTCAAGGCCTACGTCGCTAAGATTGCTTTAAGAAAGGAGCCATAGGCTCCTTTCTTTTTATCTGCTCTTTATTATAAATACCGCTATTATTGACTCGTCCTCCTGTTATCTTTCGCAATTTCGTCTACTATCTGTACCGGAGTTAAGCTCAAGTTTGTTGTATGAATGCTAATGCAGAGATATGATAGGTGCCGAGTAAATAACTGCACATTTCCACTTGTTATGACTTCGCGAGTCGTTTTCGTCGACCTCTAGGTCGCGGCTAATGACAGTTTTTTCAGCATTAAGAACTTTCATTAGTCGCGATACGTGAAATCACTACGTAAAGTGGACATCATTACATGACGCTTATGTTTGTCTTGGTTATAATTGACCTGCAAATAAAAAGCGGAATATATTTAAGGAAATTCACGTGAATCCTATCGTAAAGACTTTCCAGTACGGTAACCACACGGTTACTCTTGAGACTGGTGTTATGGCACGTCAAGCGACTGCTGCAGTAATGGTTAGCATGGACGACACTTCAGTGTTCGTTTCTGTTGTTGGTAAGAAAGCAACAGTAGAAGGCCAAGACTTCTTCCCGCTAACAGTAAACTACCAAGAGCGTACTTACGCTGCAGGTAAAATCCCTGGTGGTTTCTTCA